>JASLIH010000231.1 GCA_030152105.1 Actinomycetes bacterium | reverse complement strand
TCCACCCCGTCAGCGACAAGCCGCACCCGACCATGCAACACGTGCACGGTGGCCTCGCCGGGGTTCTCGTGTTCTGACATCGACGCCCCAGCGGTCAACGCCATCAGGGTCTGCCGAAGCACATGTTCGTGTCCGCCGTAGACGGTACGCGAGGCCCGGCCGGCCGGGGCGGCGGTTGCCGCCTTCATCAGCTCGCGAGCAAGCGCATCAAGCGATAGCTTCTCCATGCCCCCATGGGATCATCCAGTCGCGCACCCGTCAACGACACGCGTGGGAAGAGAGGAGCATCGATGATTCTGCTGTTCATCCTTGTGTGGGGCATGTTCGCCGGCTGGATCGCGCACCTGCTCCTGGCCCGCAACCAGCCGATCAACTGGGCCGAGCTGCTGATCGTCGGCCTCGCCGGATCCTTCGTCGGGGGGCTGCTCATCAGCCTGCTCAGTGGAGACGGGCTGGCGCTGCGGCCGAGCGGCATCATCGGGTCGATCATCGGCGCGGTGGTGCTGTTGGCGGCCTGGCGGGCCATCCGGCCAACCCCGAGCCGCCGGACCAGATAGCTCAGGTCTCCAGCAGACCGGAAGCGACAATGGATGCTGGCCGTGACGACAGCAGACCGTCCCGGGGACGATGCTGGATGACGTGAGGACATCGAACAGGGCCAAGTTGCCGCTATGGCGATCGGGAGCAGAGGCCTGCTCGATCAGGTGACCGCTTCGTGAGCTCGGACCGGTGGTCGGCTCCTGAGCGGGGTTCCCCGGCGCTCTCTGTCCATCGTCTGGGCAAGCGCTTCGGTGACCGGGTCGCGTTCCAGGATGTCTCGTTTGAGATCGGCTACGGCGAGGTCTTCGGTTTCCTCGGGCCGAACGGTGCCGGGAAGACGACGACCGTGCGGACGCTCGGCACGCTCATCGCACCGACCTCGGGATCGGCGACGGTCGCCGGAATCCCCCTCACGCCCGAGAACGGGGTTGAGATCCGCCGACGGATCTCGGTCATGCCCGAGTCGCCGGGCCTCTTCCTCCGTCTGAGCGTGACCGAGAACCTCGAGTGTTTCGCCGACCTCTACGAGGCGCCCGACGCACCTGACCGCATCGGCCGCGCCCTACGGGCCGTCAACCTGGCCGACCGTGCCCACGACACCTGCGGCACCCTGTCCAAGGGCCTACGCCAGCGGGTTGCCCTGGCCAGGGCGCTGCTCAGCGACCCGGAGGTGCTGTTCCTGGACGAGCCGACCACCGGCCTGGACCCGGTCGCCGCACGAGACGTCCATGAGTTGATCGACGAGCTCCGCCAGCGGGGTGTGACGATCTTTCTCACGACGCACCGCCTCGAGGAGGCCGAGCGCCTCTGCGACCGCGTCGCGATCCTGAACACGACCTTGCGCACGATCGGCCGGCCCGATGAGCTCCGCGAGCAGCTGTTCGCCAAGACGCTCACGGTCAGGACCCTCGCCCCGCTCCCCGAGCCGGGAGGCGTCTTTGCTGGCCTCCCGGCCGTCGACGGCTGGCGCCAGGACGGCCCCGCCACGTACGTCCTCGCCGTGTCGGAGTCGGCGGTCGCTGCACCTGCGGTCACCCGGGCGCTGGTGGCGGCCGGCGCCGACGTGCTGTCGATCAGCGAGTCGTACCACTCGCTCGAGGACGTCTACCTCGAGCTGATCGACCAGGACAACGAGGCGGCCCGGAGGTGAGCGTGAGCAGGCGGCGCGTCCGGGCGATCTTCCGGAAGGAGCTCCGGGAGTACCGGCGCAACGGCTTCATCGTCCTGACGATGGCGGTCATCCCGCTGATCTTCCTCATCCAGCCGCTGATCGTCGTCTTCGCCCTGCCCGCTTCGGCTGCGGCCGGGCTCAGCAACGAGCATCTTCTGCTGTACATGCTGGGCATCCCCGCGATCGTGCCGGCATCGGTCGCCGCCTACGCGGTGGTTGGCGAGCGCCAGCAGAGCACGCTCGAGCCGGTGCTCACCACGCCGATTCGCCGCGAGGAGTTCCTGTTGGGCAAGGCGCTGGCAGCGCTCGTCCCGTCGGTCGCGATCGCATATGCGGTCTACGCCCTGTTCCTGGCCTGCGTCGAGCTCTTCGCACCTCCGGCCGTGGCGTCGACGCTCATCCGAGGTCCGGACCTGCTCGCGCAGCTCCTGTTCACCCCGCTCCTCGCCGGCTGGTCGATCTGGGTCGGGATTGCGATCTCCGCCCGGTCGAGCGACTTCCGGGTCGCGCAGCAGCTCGGCATGCTCGTGAGCCTCCCGTCGGCCGTGGTGGCGGCGCTCATCGCGTTCAACGTGATCCACGCGACGCTCGGCCTTGCCCTCGGCCTCGCGGCGGCGCTGCTACTCCTCGACGGACTCGGCTGGCGGATCACGTCAGCGACCTTCGACCGCGAACGACTCATCACGGGGACCAGATCGTGACGTTCGACCCATCTTCCAGCAACCGACATCCAAGGCCGGTTCAGATGGACGAGAGCACCACCAGCACCGCGCCGATCCAGAAGAGCCACAGCGGGAGGCGGCTCGTGCGGTCCTTGTCGGACGTGTTGGCGGTGCGTCGATTGCGGCTTCGCATCGAGTGGTCAACCAGAAGCCCGGCTGCCATCAAGGCAACGCCGAGCACTTGGATGACGCGACGCATGTGTCCTCCCTCAGGTCCGCATCGTCACAGCCCGTCGCTTCGACAACAACTACCACAGGCCACCATCGACCCAACATCCAGGACCAGTGGGCAGCTCCACCGGGAAGCCCAGCCGCCGCCTGATCAAGATCAGGCACCTCGCGGGTCGCGGCCGGCTCAGGTGGTGGCCCGGCGGTAGCGGTCGGCGAGGTCGCGGAGGTGCTCGACCAGCTCGGGCGGCGCACCGACCTCGAAGTCAGCACCCAGCATGCCCAGGTAGACGGCCAGTGTCTCGAGGGTGTCGGCGCCGGTGTCCAGCAGGCAGGTCCCCTCGTCGATCGTCTCCACCACCCCGGCCGCCGTCGGTATCCGCCGCCGGACCTCCTCGGCTGGTGCGTGGACCCGGACCCGCGCGTGGTAGCGCCAGGCGGCGGCCGACACCCGCCGCGAGACGTAGGCAGCCAGGTCGCCACCCTCAGGCAGCTCCCGTGGGGTGAACCGCAGGCCGGTCGGTGTCACCGTGGCCGGATCCACCCGGTCGACCCGGAGGATCCGCCAGCCCTCCCGGTCCAGGTCCCAGGCCACCAGGTACCAGCGCCGGCCCCAGCTCACCAGCCGGTAGGGCTCCACGGCACGCCGGCCAACCGTGCCGTGGTGGTCCCGGTAGACCAGGCGCAGCCGCTCACGGTCACGGCAGGCGACGGCCACCACGGCCAGCACGGCCGGGTCCACCCGGGGACCGGGGCCATTGCCGGGTACCGGCAGCGTGGACGCCTGCACGGCGTTGACCCGGCGGCGCAGCCGGGTGGGCAGCAGCTGCTCCAGCTTGGCCAGCGCACCAAGGGAGGCCTCCTCGATGCCGCTCACGCCGGCGGCGGCCGTGCGCAGCCCGACCGCCACCGCCACGGCCTCCTCGTCATCCAGCAGCAGCGGGGGCAGGGCCGTTCCCGCCCCGAGCCGGTAGCCGGCCACGCCCCGCGTGGAGCGCACCGGGTAGTCCAGGTCGCGCAGCCGCTCGATGTCGCGCCGGATGGTCCGGGGGCTCACCCCGAGCCGTTCGGCCAGCTCGGCCCCGGACCACTCCGGCCGCGTCTGCAGCAGCGACAGGAGCCGCAGCAGCCGAGCCGAGGTCGCCAGCATGGATCCCAGTCTGCCAGCCACCTAGGACAGTTCCTGACCCAACCGGCTCCTAGGATGGCGCGCATTCCGCCGACCAACCGGAAAGGAGCCCACCCCGATGCCTGACACCGCCATCCGCCCATTCCGCATCGACGTGTCCCAGGCCGACCTGGACGACCTGGCCGAGCGGCTGGCCCGGACCCGCTGGGCCAACGAGCTCCCCCTCGACAGCAGCGGTCCGCAGACAGGCCTGATCCCCCCCGGCTGGGAGTACGGCGTCCCGGTCGGCTACGTCACGGACCTGGTCGACCACTGGCAGCACAAGTACGACTGGCGCGTCTGGGAGGCACGGCTCAACCGGTACCCGCAGTTCACCACCACCATCGACGGGCAGAACATCCACTTCCTGCACGTCCGCTCCCCCGAGCCGGACGCCATCCCGCTGATCTTGACCCACGGCTGGCCCAACACCTTCCTGG
>JASLIH010000209.1 GCA_030152105.1 Actinomycetes bacterium | reverse complement strand
GCGTGGTGGTCGAGCAGGGCAGCCGCCATCTGGCTACGACCGGCGTTGTGGACACAGACGAACAGGACCTCAGGCACGGCGTCACCGGGGCTCGGGCGGTCAGGCATCCGCGGACCGCCAGGTGAGTGCGGAGGCGCGCTGCATGGCGTCGCCCAGGTGGCCGGCCGCCCTGGCGCAGAAGCGGGCGAAGCGGTCGGCGGTGGCCGGCTCGGCCCAGCCGCCGGCCGCGGCCACCCAGCGGGGGGTGGTGAAATGGTGGAAGGTGACCACCGGCTCGATGCCGAGCTCGCGGCAACCGGCGCACATGGCCAGGTAGTGGTCGAGCGCGACCTTGGAGAACTCGCCCTCCTCGGGCTCGATCCGGCTCCACGCCAGCGAGAACCGGTAGCTGCCGAACCCGAGGTCGGCCAGCAGCCGCACGTCCTGGGGCCAGCGGTGCCAGTGGTCACAGGCATCCCCGCTCGGCTCGGCACAGCCGGAGCCGGGGTTGTGCTCCCAGGCCCACCAGTCGTTGTTCCAGTTGCCCCCCTCGACCTGGTGGGCGGCGGTGGCGGTGCCCCAGACGAAGCCGTCTGGGAAGGCACGTTCGGCCGCCGTCATCGCTGCTCCCGGCTCAAGGGTCAGTTCCGGTGGACCACCACCCTATCTTGGGCGGCCGGTGGTGCCATAGGCGCCCTGGATCTTGGCGTAGACCTCGGACATCTCGGCGTCGCCGAGGATGTGGGGGATGAAGGCGGGGGCCAGGGAGTGGGCTCGCAGCCACACCTCGGCGACCCACTCAAGGTAGAGGGCGCGGTCGTAGGCGACCTCGATCGTGGGGCCGTAGGTGATCGCGCCGTGGTTGGCCAGGAGCACGCCCGAGCGGCCCTCGATGGCGGCCACCACGTTGTCGGCCAGCTCCTGGCTGCCGAAGGTGGCATAGGGGGCCACCCGGATGGGGCCGCCCATGACGGCCAGGATGTAGTGGATGGTGGGCAGCTCCTCCACCACCGTGGAGACGACCGTCGCGGCCGTGGAGTGGGTGTGGACCACCGCCGCGGCGTCGGTGATCTGATAGATCAGCTGGTGGAAGGGGAGCTCGCTGGTGGGCGCGAGCGCCCCCTCGACCGGCGAGCCGTCCAGGTGCTGCACACAGACCAGCTCGGGCGTGAGCGTGTCGTAGGCGTGGCCGGCGGGGGTCACCGCCATCAGGTCGCCGACCCGGATGCTGAGGTTGCCCGAGGTCCCGACGACCAGTCGGTCGCTGGTCATGCGCCGCCCGTAGTCGGCAATCAGCTGACGCTCCTCGGGCAGGCGCATGAGCTACCCTCCGTTGTGGCGGAACTAGCAGCCCGAGCTTATTCGCAGGCTGGCGGCGATGGCCGGACCGACCTGGAAGGTGCCGCTTGATGCGACCGCAGGACCACGACCGCCCGGATGCGACGGTCGCGCTGACGGCCGCTGGGGTCACCGTGCTGATCGACGCCGGCGGCGGCCGGCTGCCCGCCATCGTGCACTGGGGGCACGAGCTTCCGGCCCTGGATGCCGCACAGGCGGCCGCGCTGGTCGCCGCGAGCGTCCCGGTCATCGGCTCCAACAACGTGGAGCTGGCGCCACGGGTCGCCGTGCTGCCCGAGCAGCACACCGGGTGGAGCGGGAGGCCCGGCCTGCGTGGCTCCTTCGCCGGCCGTGGCTGGTCTCCCGAGTTCACCACCCGCTCGGTCTCCCTGGACGGCGGGACGGTGTCGGGCTACCGCTCCTCAGGCCCGGGGGCTGTGGAGATCCTGGCCGTCGACGACACGGGCCGCCTCCAGTTGCGGCTCGTGCTGGAGCTGCTGGCCTGCGGCCTGTTCCGGGCCCGGGCGTCGGTGACCAACCTGGCCGCCGAGCCGTATTCGCTGGACGAGGTCGTGGTGTCGTTCCCGGTCCCGGCGGAGGCGGCCGAGCTCCTGGACTTCGCCGGGCGGCACAACCTGGAGCGGGTGCCGCAGCGCCGGCCGTTCCGTACCGGCGCCGAGGTCCGGGAGAACCGCAAGGGCCGGACCGGCGCCGACAGCGCCTATGTGCTGCACGCGGGCACGCCCGGGTTCGGCTTCGGCAACGGTCGTGTCTGGGCGGCCCACACCGCCTGGAGCGGCAACCACGTCCACTACGCCGAGCGCGCCTCCACCGGCGAGCAGCTCATCGGCGGCGGTGAGCTGCTCCTGCCCGGCGAGGTGCGTCTGGCCACGGGCGAGAGCTACCAGAGCCCATGGGTGTACGGGTCGTACGGCGTCGGGCTGGACGGCGTCGCCCGGCGGTTCCACCGCTACCTGCGGAACCGGGAGCCGGCGGTCTCCGCCGACCGTCCGGTGACGCTGAATGTCTGGGAGGCGGTCTACTTCGACCACGACCTGGACCGGCTGGTCGAGCTGGCCGAGCGTGCGGCCGCGGTCGGGGTGGAGCGGTACGTGCTGGACGACGGCTGGTTCGGTTCGCGACGCCACGAACGCGCCGGCCTCGGCGACTGGGCCGTGTCCGCCGACGTCTGGCCCCATGGGCTGCATCCGCTGGTCGAGCGGGTCAAGGGGCTGGGGATGCAGTTCGGGCTCTGGATCGAGCCCGAGATGGTCAGCCCGGACTCGGACCTGGCCCGCGCCCACCCGGACTGGATCATGGCGGCGCGGGCCGACTGGCCCGTCGAGTCCCGCCACCAGCAGGTGCTCAACCTCGGCATCCCCGAGGCCTACGAGCACGTCAAGGCCCTGCTCCTCGCCGTGCTCAAGGAGTACCCGATCGACTACCTGAAATGGGACCACAACCGCGACCTGGTCGAGGCAGGGACCCAGCGCGACGGCGGCCGGCCCGGCGTCCACGCCCAGACCCTGGCCTTCTACCGGCTGCTGGACGAGGTCCGGGCCGCGCACCCGGGCCTGGAGATCGAGTCGTGCTCCTCCGGCGGTGGCCGCGTCGACCTGGGCGTGCTGGAGCGGACCGACCGGGTCTGGATCTCCGACAACATCGACCCCCACGACCGCCAGATCACCCTTCGCTGGACGACCCAGCTGATCCCTCCCGAGTACATGGGCTCCCACATCGCGTCGGGCCGCTCCCACACCACCGGCCGTCGCCACGACCTCGGGTTCCGTGCCGCCACGGCGATCTTCGGCCACCTCGGGATCGAGTGGGACCTCACCAAGGCGACCGACCTCGAGCTCGCCGAGCTGCGCGCCTGGATCCGCTTCTACAAGCACGAGCGGGACCTGCTGCTTCGCGGCGACCTGGTCCGCATGGACAGCCTCGACCCGACCCAGTTCGCCTACGGCGTCGTCGCCAGGGACCGATCCCGGGCGATCTTCGCGGCCGGGTCGACCGACAGCCTGTACCCGGACCCTCCGCCGCGGCTCAAGCTCCGCGGCCTTGACCCGAACCGTCGCTACCGGCTGCGGCCCCTCCTGGTCGGCTCGGTCCCGTCCGGCCTGCAGCCACCCCTGTGGTGGGGACGGCCGGCCGCGCTGTCGGACGAACCGCCGTACCTGCCCGAGGTCGCGCTCGACACCCAGTTCCCGGGCGCGGTCTTCAGCGGGACCGCACTCGAGCACGTCGGGGTGGCCTCCCCTCGAGTCCACCCCGACCAGGTGGTCCTGTACCGCGCCGACGCCACCGACGAAGACGGCTAGCCGGGCAGGTACCGGCGGCGCAGGGCGGCGGTCGTCCGGGCTGGGAGGACCTTGGCGTCCAGGAGCTCCTCGACAGTCGCCGACGAGAACGTCGACTGGTCCCGTAGGAGGTCACGGTAGCGGGCGCACGCGTTGGCGATGTCGGCGTTGCCGGCGGGGTGGACAACCACGTAGCGGCCCCAGGTCCAGGAGCCGCTCTCGTGCTGGGGCATCGAGAGCAGCAGCAGGTGCTCGAGCCACATAACGGCGAGGTCCGTCCGGCCACCAGGTGTGGACGGCCCGGTCGGCCAGCCCGAGGTCGGCGGCCAGGCCGCCGAAGAGGTTGAAGGCCAT
>JASLIH010000159.1 GCA_030152105.1 Actinomycetes bacterium | reverse complement strand
ACGACGTCGTCGTAGCGGGGGTCGTCCTGCATGGTGGCCGGGGTCCCGAGCATGTGCATCAGGACCAGGGGGACCTTGGCCTCGGCGGCCACCGAGAGCAGCTCGGGGTCGTGGCGGCCGGCGCTGACGTCGTTGAGCATGCTCGCCCCGGCGGCCAGGGCGGCCACGGCCACGGCGGCCTTGCGGGTGTCGACCGAGATGGGCACGCCCGCCGTCGGGGCCAGCCCCTCGACCACCGGCAGGATCCGGTCCAGCTCGACCTGCTCGGGGACGTCGGCGGCGCCGGGGCGGCCATGGTCAACGACGTCAGCGCCGGCCGCCACGACCCCGACCTGCTCGGCGTGGTCGCCGAGGCCAAGGTCCCGCTGGTGCTGATGCACATGCTCGGGACCCCGGCGACCATGCAGGACGACCCTCACTATGACGACGTGGTCGCCGAGGTCGAGACGTTCCTGGCCGAGCGCTGCCTGGCCGCCGAGTTCGCCGGGGTCGACCACGAGGCCCTGGTCATCGACCCCGGGATCGGGTTCGGCAAGCGTGACCAGGACAACTACGCCCTGCTCGACGGCCTGGCCCGGTTCACCCGGCTGGGCCACCCGGTGCTGGTCGGCACCAGCCGCAAGGCGTTCATCGGCCGGGCTCTTGACAGCCCGGCCGACGAGCGGGTCGAGGGCACGGCGGCCACGGTGGTGTGGGCGGTGGAGCGCGGGGCCCGGATCGTCCGCGTTCACGACGTCGCCCCCCTGGTCCAGTCCGTCCGCATGACCGAGGCGATGCTCCGCTGGGGAGCGACGTGAGCCCGGACGACGTCAAGGCCGTGGCCGAGGCCAACGAGGAGTTCTACGCCGCCTTCGAGGCCCTGGACATGGACCGGATGGAGGCCTGCTGGCTGCACGACGACGAGGTCCGCTGCATCCACCCGGGCTGGGACGTGATGAGCGGCTGGCCCAAGGTCAGCCGCTCCTGGGTGGCCATCTTCGCCAACTCGGCCTACATCCAGTTCTTCCTCACCGACGTCCGCGTCCACGTCGACGCCGACACCGCCTGGGTCACCTGCGCCGAGAACATCCTCTCGGGTGCCGGGGGCGGCCCGGACATGGAGGACGCCAAGGTGCTGGCCACCAACGTCTTCCGCCGTCACGGCGGGCGCTGGCGGATGGTCCTGCACCACGGTTCGCCGGTCCTGCGGCCATGACAGGTGACCGCATCCTTCTCAGCGGGCTGCGCGTACGCGGCCACCACGGGGTGCTGCCGCATGAGGCCCAGCTCGGCCAGGTGTTCGTGGTCGACCTGGAGCTGGCCCTCGACCTGGCCGCCGCCGGGCGGAGCGACGACCTCGACCGGACGGTGGACTACGGTAGCCTGGCCGGTCGGGTGGCCGAGGTTGTCGGCGGTCGCCCCAGGAAGCTGCTGGAGGCGGTGGCCGAGGACGTCGCCCAGCTGGTCCTGGCCGACGAGCGGGTCCGCCAGGTCCGGGTCCGCGTGACCAAGCCGCAGGCGTCGCTGCCGGTCGACGCGTGCGTCGCCGTTGAGATCACCAGGGACCGCGAGATGGGGGAGGGACAGGCATGACACGGGCGCACGTGGGGCTCGGCTCCAACCTGGGCGACCGCATGGCCATCCTCGACACGGCCGTGCGGGTCCTGGACGCCGACGAGCTGACCCACGTGATGGCCGTGTCCCGGGTGTACGAGACAGCGCCGGTCGGCGGGCCCGAGCAGGGCCCCTACCTCAACGCGGTGGCCGTGCTGGAGACCGACCGCAGCCCGCAGGAGCTGCTGGAGCTGCTGCTGGCCACCGAGGACGGCCTCGGCCGGACCCGGGAGGAGCGCTGGGGCCCGCGCACCGCCGACCTCGACCTGCTGCTGTACGACGGGCCGCCGGTCGACACGCCCGAGCTGACCGTGCCCCACCCCAGGGCCCGGGAGCGGGCGTTCGTGCTCGTGCCCCTGTGCGACGCCGACCCGTTCGCCACCTTCCCTGACGGCGAGCTGGCCGCGGCCGCCCTGGCCCGCCTCGGCCCGGTGTCCGGGGTCGTCCCCGTCGGGGAGCTGCAGCCGTGAAGCAGCGGGTCGGGTTCGAGCTGCTGCTGGGGCAGGTCCTGGACGCCCTCCCGGCGGCCCCGGCAACAGTGGTCGACGCCGGCGGCGGGACCGGCCAGCTGGCCGTCGCCCTGGCCGGGCACGGCTACCGGGTCAGGGTGGTCGACACCTCGGCGGCCATGCTGGCCACCTGCGCCCAGCGGGCGGCCGACGAGGGGGGAGAGGTGGCCGAGCGGGTGGCCACCGTCCAGGGCGACGCCGCCGACCTGCCCCGCCTGCTCGGCGAGGACAGCCTCGACGCCGTGGTCTGCCACGACCTCCTCACCCGGGTCGAGGACCAGGCGGCCCTGATCGCCTCCCTTGCCGGCGTCCTGGCCGAGGGCGGCGTGCTCTCGCTCGGGTTCGCCAACCGCGACTGGCTGGCCCTGCGGGCCGGCCGCCGTGGCGACCACACCGGCGCCCTCCGGCTCGTCGAGGGCCGGGGGTCCGGGGGCCTCACGCCCAGGCCCCCGGAGGGAGGGTCGGAGGCGGTGACGCTGACCGAGGCCGAGCAGCAGCTCGACAAGGCGGGCCTTGCGCTGGTGGCCGCCTACGGCGTCGGGGTGTTCGCCGAGGCCGGCGACGACGACCTGGACCCGGCCGAGCGGCAGCGGCTGGTCGAGCTGGAGCGGCTGGTGGCCGGGCGCGAGCCCTACCGGTCGAGCGCCCGGACCCTGCACCTGATTGCCCGGCGCAGGGTATTTCGTCCTGAGTTGCCCGGGGATAGTCTGTGACGTCTGGTACCGGGAGTTCTATGCCGCAATCGCAGAGCAGCAAGCTCTCGCCCGCCGCCGTGATCGGCCCGGGCCGCGTCGGCCTGGCCCTGGCCATCTTCCTCGACCGGATCGGGGTCGAGGTCACCGTCGGCGCCCGCTCCGAGCTCGGCCGCGAGCGGGCCGCGGCGGCCGGCCTGGCCATCGCCGACTCCACCGAGGCGACCAGGGGGGCCTCCCTGGTGCTGCTGACCGTCCCCGACGACGAGCTGCCCTCGCTGGTCACCGCCCTGGCCGCCGACGGCGCGTTCTCGGCCGAGCAGGTGGTGGTCCACACCGCCGGGGTCGACGGCCCCGGCCTGCTCGCCCCGGCGGCCGCCGTTGGCGCCCGAACCGCGGCCTGCCACCCGGTGCAGATCTTCAACGACGACCTCGAGGCCACCCTCGGCCGCCTGCCGGGCACGGTCTGGGGGGTCACCGGGGACCCGGCGGGCAGGGAGGTCGTGGCCGCGCTCGGCGGCCGGCCCATGGACGTGCCCGAGTCGGGCCGGGTCCGCTACCACGCCGCCCTGGTGCTGGCGGCCAACGGCTGCGCCGCCCTCTCGGCCACCGCCACCGACCAGCTGCGGGCAGGCGGCGTGATCGACCCGGCGGCCCTGCTCAGCGGGCTGATCCACGCCAGCGTGGACTCGGCCCTGTCCACCGGCCAGGCCGGGCTGTCGGGGCCGTGGGTGCGGGGTGACGGGCGCACCGTGGCCATGCACACCGAGGCCCTGGCCCGCAAGCAGAAGGTCATCAACGTGTACGTCGCCCTGGCCCGGCTGGTCGCCGACCGGGCGGCCGCCGCCGGCCGCCTCGACCCGGAGGCCAGGGCGCGCGTGGAGGCGGGCCTGCACGGCCACGTCGAGGGCGAGGACTCTCACGAGCGGCTGGAGATGCTCCGGAGGCTGGGACGGCGTGCGCGAGGTCGCGAGCAGCGCTGAGCTGCGCGCCGCCACCGACGCCGCCAGGGCCAGCGGCGCCGGGGTCGGCTTCGTGCCCACGATGGGCGCCCTCCACGCTGGCCACCGGGCCCTGCTTGCCAGGGCCCGGGCCGAGAACGACCTGGTGGTGGCCTCGGTGTTCGTCAACCCGCTCCAGTTCGGGCCGGCCGAGGACCTGGCCAGCTATCCCCGCGACCGCGAGGCCGACCTGGCCGTCCTTACCGCCGAAAGGACCGACCTGGCGTTCCTGCCGGCCGAGGGAGAGGTGTGGCCGGCCCCGCCGGAGGTCCGGCTCCAGGTCGGGGCTCTGGCCGACCGGCTGGAGGGGCTGGTCCGGCCCGGCCACCTGGACGGGGTGGCCACGGTGGTGGCCAAGCTGCTGCACCTGGTCGGGCCGTCCAGGGCCTACTTCGGCCAGAAGGACGCCCAGCAGCTCGCCGTGGTCCGGCGCATGGTCGAGGACCTGGCCTTCCCGAACGAGATCGTCGCCTGCCCGACCGTGCGGGAGCCGGACGGCCTGGCCGTCTCCTCGCGCAACGCCTACCTGTCGGCATCCGAGCGGGAGCGGGCCACCGCCCTGTACCGCGCCCTGTCCGCCGCCCGGGCCGCCTTCCAGGCCGGCCAGCGCGACCCGGCGGCCGTGGAGGCGGCCGCTCGCGACCTGCTGGAGGACGCCCCTGGGGTCGAGCCGGACTACGTGGCCCTGGTCGACCCGGCCACCTTCGAGCCGGCCAAACAGGCCGAGGCCGGCCAGGTCCTGGCCACCGCCGCCCGGGTCGGCCGCACCCGCCTGATCGACAATGTCATCCTGTGAGGGCCAGGAGGGCCGATTGAGCCGGGACCCGCACCGAGCCTGGACCGAGCAGTTAGGAACCCCATGCTGATCCCGCGCGGCCTGCTGGCCGACCCGGCCGGGTCCCGCCGGGAAGCCCGCCCAGGGCTCCCCGGGCCCTTCCCGGCGGCCGCGGAGGTCGACGTCCTCGTCGTCGGCTCCGGGGTGGCCGGGCTGTCGGCCGCCCTGGCCGTGCCGCCGGGCCGGACGGTGCTGCTGGCCACCAAGGACCGCCTCGGCCACTCGGCCACCCGCTACGCCCAGGGCGGGATCGCGGCCGTGCTCGACCTGGTCGACGACTCGGTCGCCGAGCACGTGGCCGACACCCTGGCCGCCGGGGCCGGGCTGTGTGACCCGGTGGCGGTGCGGACGCTGGTCGAGGAGGGCGGCCAGGCCATCGCCGACCTGCTCGCGCGAGGGGTCGGCTTCGACTCCGACCCCTCGGGCCCACGACAGCTGGCCCGGACCAGGGAGGGCGGGCACTCGCGCTCGCGGGTCGTCCACGCCGGGGGCGACGCCACCGGGGCCGAGCTGGAGCGGGCCCTGACCGAGGCGGTGCGGGCCACCCCGTCCGTCCGCAGCGTCGAGCACGCCTTCCTGGTCGACCTCGTCACAAATGACGGCCGGGTCACCGGGGCCCTGCTCTGGGCCGACGGCGGCCCCCACCTCGTCCGGGCCGGCGCGGTCGTCCTGGCCAGCGGCGGCGCCGGCCAGCTGTTCGCCGACACCACCAACCCGCCCCTGTCCACCGGCGACGGGATCGCGGCCGCCCTCCG
>JASLIH010000144.1 GCA_030152105.1 Actinomycetes bacterium | reverse complement strand
GTACCAGCGGGGGATGAAGCCGAGCAGCGGGTCGCCCTGCTGGGCGGCGACGATGCCGGCGGCCGACAGGGTGCCGGCGGTCATGAACACCCCGACCAGCGACAGCCCCTGGGCGATCTCGTAGCTGATCATCTGGGCCGAGGAGCGGACCGCTCCGAGCAGCGGGTAGTTCGACCCTGAGGCCCAGCCGGCGAGCACGATCCCGTACACCTGGAGGCTGCCCATGGCCAGCACGAACAGCAGGCCGACGTTGAGGTCGGTGAGCTGGGCGCGCTCGTTGCCGAAGGCGAGCCCGAACGGCAGCACCGTGAAGGCCAGGAAGGCCGGGACCATCATGATCACCGGGGCGATGACGTAGAGGATCTTGTCGGCGCTGGTCGGCCGCACGTCCTCCTTGAAGAACAGCTTGATGCCGTCGGCCAGGGACTGGAGGATCCCGAAGGGCCCGACCCGGTTGGGCCCGACCCGGGTCTGCATGAAGGCGACCACCCGCCGCTCGATCCAGATGGTCACCAGCACCGCCACCATCAGGAAGGCGAAGACGCCGACCACCTTGACGACCAGGATGAACAGGTCCCAGACGGTCCCGCTCATGCGGCCGCCTCCTCGACGGCGCTGACCTTGACCCGCAGGGCGGGGGCGGGGCCGAGCAGCGCGCGCAGCGCCAGGTCGGGCTGGTTGGCCGGGACGAAGGCGCAGCCGGGGGCGACGGTCGGGGCGACCCGGACCGGCAGCCGGGCCGTGCGGTCCTCGCCGAAGTCGACCTCGGCGGCGGCCCCGTCGGCCAGGCCGAGCCGGGCGGCGTCGTCGGGGTGCAGCTCGACGAAGGCGCCAGGGGTCTCGCGGTTCAGGTCGGACGCCCGGGCCAGCATCGAGGCCCCGTCCAGCAGGAGCGGGTAGGTCACCAGGTCCAGACCGTCGTCGTCCTGCTCCTCGGGGGCTGTGGACAGCGGTTCGCCCGCTGGCTCGCCGGCGGCTACCCTCCCGGTTGGGGGCCCGCCCAACGGCGGGTGGGGTTCTGTCGCGGCCGCCGCCCGCGCCCGCTTCCGGAACAGTCGGGTCTCGGCGGCGATCCGGTCCATGCCGTGGAGGCCGAGGTCGACCCCGAGCCGGACCGCGAGCTGGTCGGCCAGGTCCCAGATCTCCTGGGCGGCGCCGCCGACCGGGATGGCCCGGTGGGTGGCCTGGGCCCGGCCCTCCCAGTCGGTGAAGGTCCCCTCGGTCTCGGCGTGGACCACCCCGGGCAGGAGCACGTCGGCCTGGCTGGTGGTGTCGTTGACCTCGTGGTCGACGGCGATCACAAAGGCCCGCTCCAGGGCCTGCTCGGCCAGCTCGCGGGGGCCGTGGTCGCGGACGAGGTCCACCCCGGCCAGGATCAGCACGCCAAGCTCGCCGGCGGCCGCGGCCGCGACCATGGCCGGGCCGTCCAGCCCCGGGGCCTCGGGCAGCTCGGCCCCCCAGGCCTCGCCCAGCTCCCTCCGGACGGCGGCGTCCGCGACCGGCCGCCCCCCGGGGAGGAGGTCCGGCCGGGCACCGACGTCCAGGGCTCCGCGGTCGCCGGCCCGCCTGGGCACCCAGGCGAACCGCCCGCCGAGGGTCGAGGCCAGCTCGGCCGCGGCGGCCAGCCCACCGGTGGCCCCGCCCCGCCACCCGGCCAGCACGATGACGTCGCCATCGCCTTCGCCGCTGAGCAGCTTGCCGGCGTCGCCCTCACCGCGGCCGAGGCGCTGGAGGGCCTCGGCCTGCCCGCCGGGCAGGGTGGCGACCACGGTGGCGAACTCGGCCAGCCGGCCCGGCCGCGACCCGACGGCCACGACCGGGACGCCCCGGCGCACGGCGGCCTTGCGCAGCCGCAGCCACAGGATGGGCGACTCCTCGTGCGGGTCGAGGTCGACCACCACCACGGCCCTTGCCGCCTCCAGGTCGCGGTAGGTGGGCATCCCGTCCTCGGGGCCGCGCCCGGCGACCTGGGCGGCGGCGGCCGCGCCGCCGGTGTCCTCGGGCCAGGTGCGGGCGTCGACGTTGTTGGTGCCGAGCGCGACCCGGGCCAGCTTCTGGAGGGCGTAGGCGTCCTGGTCGGTGAGGTGGCCGCCGACCAGCACCCCGACCCCCTTGGCCTTGGCCGCCCCGATGCCGTCGGCGGCCCGGCGCAGCGCCTCCGACCAGGCGGCGGTCCGCAGCTTGCCGTCCTCGGACAGGTGCGGGATCAGGACCCGCTGGGGCGACTGGGCGTAGGCGAAGCCGTAGCGGCCCCGGTCGCAGTTCCAGGCCTCGTTGACCTCGTCGTTGTCGCGGGCCAGCTCGCGGGTGACCATGCCCCGGCGGGCGTCGATGCGCAGGTTGCAGCCGGCCGCGCAGTGGTTGCAGACCGCGTCGGTCGAGCTCAGGTCGAACGGCCGGGCCTGGAACCGGTAGGACGGCGAGGTCAGCGCCCCCACCGGGCAGATCTGGACGACGTTGCCGCTGTAGTTGCTCTGGTACGGCTCGTCCTCGTAGATGGCCACCTGCTCCAGCGCGCCCCGCTCGAACAGCTCGATGAACGGGTCGCCGGCGATCTCGCTGGAGAAGCGGGTGCAGCGGGCGCAGAGCACGCAGCGCTCCCGGTCGAGCAGGACCGTCTCGGAGATCTTGATCGGCTTCTCGTAGTGGCGCTTGGTCTCGACGAAGCGGGTCTCGCCGGGGCCATGGGCCAGGGTCTGGTCCTGGAGCGGGCACTCGCCGCCCTTGTCGCACATGGGGCAGTCGAGCGGGTGGTTGATCAGCATCACGAAACCGAGCGCGGCCGCCGAGCCCATCATGTTGATGTGCAGCGCCAGCGCAACCGTCGGCATCGAGGTTTCGATCAGCACGCCGAGATAGCGCCGGATCAAGGGCAGATCACGGCCCTGACGCATATGCCGGGTGATCGCTCCATGCACCCATAGTTCGAACAGGATGAACGGCACTATCACCGAGTAAAGATAGTGCGGCTTGAGATTGCCGTGCCAGAGCTGGTTCACCTTCTCGGATGCGAGGAAGTAGACAGTCCAGATAATCGCGAACAGCAGGATCATCGTTCCGATCAGCGCCTTGATGCGCAGGAGTTCGGTCTTCATCACCTCCTGCATCAGCGCGCGCTGGAAGTCAGCCGACACCCCCGTGTCTTGGTCTTTTGTCTTCTTGCCCCAGAATCCCGGCATTATAGCCCCTTGTCATTCCGGGGCGCCTCGAA
>JASLIH010000132.1 GCA_030152105.1 Actinomycetes bacterium | reverse complement strand
AATTCAATAAGCGGCGCCGAACTGAAGCCCGGCTGCGAAGTCCAGCTGGCTGGCGTAGGCGAGCAGCCGCTCGCACAGCTTGCGCGCCTGGTCCAGCTCGCCGATCTCGACCAGCGCCGCCACGAGCCAGAACGAACAGATCGTGAAGGTGCCCTCCTCGCCGCTGAGCCCGTCGTCGGTCTCCTCGACCCGGTAGCGCAGCACCAGCTCGTCGACGGTCAGCTCGTCGGCGATGGCCAGGACGGTGTCGCGGATCCGGGGGTCCTCGGGGGGCAGGAACCGCAGCAGCGGCATGAGCAGGACCGAGGCGTCCAGGGCGGTGGTCTCGTAGTGCTGGACGAACACGCCCCGCTCGTCGAGCCCGTGCTCGCAGATGTCGGCGTGGATCTCCTCGGCCGCCTTGCGCCAGGTGGTGGCCAGGTCGCGGTCGCCGTGCAGCTTGGCCAGCCGCGCCCCCCGGTCGCAGGCCACCCAGCACATCAGCTTGGAGGAGGTGAAGTGCCGGGGCGGGCCCCTGACCTCCCAGATCCCCTGGTCGGGCTTGCTCCAGTTGGCGATCGCGCACTCGACGGCCCGCTTGAGCATCGGCCAGACCCGCTCGGGCAGGTAGTCGCGGGACTTGGTGTGCAGGTAGACCGAGTCGAGCACCGCCCCCCAGACGTCGTGCTGGCGCTGGGTGGCGGCGGCGTTGCCGATCCGGACCGGCCGGGCGTCCTCGTACCCGCTCAGGTGCTCGAGCTCCTCCTCGGGCAGCTCCTCCTCGCCCCCGACCCCGTACATGATCTGGAGCTCGTCCTCCTCGCCGTCGCAGACGTCGGCCACGAAGTAGAAGAAGTCGTTCGCCTCGCGCTCGAACCCGAGGGTGTACAGGCCCCAGAGCATGAAGGTGGCGTCGCGGATCCAGGTGTAGCGGTAGTCGTAGTTGCGCGAGCCGCCGGGGGTCTCGGGCAGCGAGGTGGCCGCCGCCGCCAGCAGCGCCCCGGTGGGTGCATACGTCAGACCCTTGAGGGTCAGGGCGCTGCGCTGGAGGTGGCTCTGCCAGCGGTGCTCGGGGAAGACGCCCTGGTTGATCCAGCCCCGCCAGAACTCCGACGTCCGCTCCATCCGCTCGAACGCCTCGTCGGCGTTGGCCGGCGGGGCCCGCTCGGCCCAGTACTCCTCGGAGGCCGACCACTGCGAGCGTGGCCAGCACAGGGCGGCGAAGGCCCGGTCGCCCTCCCGCAGGGTGGTCCGGGCGTGGGCGCCGCGGCCCTCGAAGCCGACTCTGAGGTCGGTGACCAGCCGCAGCTGGACGTCGCCCTCGCCGCCGTGGGCGATGGCCTCCCCGTAGCCCTGGCCGGAGTACTCCCAGCGGGCCTCGGTGCGGCCGTAGTTGAACACCGGCTCGCAGTCCAGGCTCAGCTCGACCTTGCCGATGATGCACTTCACCGTGCGGAGCAGGATGTGCTCGGCCTCGAAGTCGGTCGGGGGCCGCCGGTGGGTCCCGGACCGGCGCTGCTGGTGGTACCAGGGGCCGACGCACATGGCGTCCCGGACCACGATCCAGCCGCCCCGGGCCCGCCAGGTCGTCTCCAGGACCAGCGTCCCCGGCAGGTAGCGCCGCCCGGCCGGCACCGCGACCCCGGTCGGGCCGAGCCGGAAGCCGCCGGCGGCCCGGTCCAGCATGGCGGCGAACACGCTGCGCCCGTCGGGCCGGGGTGAGCACAGCCACTCGACGTTGCCGCTGGGCGCGATCAGCGCGTTGGTCTCGCAGTCGGACAGGAACGCGTACTCGGCGATGGGCGGGAACGGGCTCGGCCCATCGAGGCCGTCGGGTTCC
The DNA here is from genome assembly GCA_030152105.1 of Actinomycetes bacterium. Next base: position 5,910 of record JASLIH010000132.1, on the reverse strand, counting down.
AACGGCGTCTGCCGCCCCACGGTCAGGCCGTCGCCGGCGGCCGCGGTGGGGTCTTCGGGTTTGTCCATCCCGTCTATGGTCTCCCCCGGCTCACGCGCTGGCAATCACTTCCCGCAGGGCGTCGTCGGTGGCCAGGGCGCGCCCGGCGGCCTGGGCGGCGGCCAGGGCGTCCGGGTCGAGCGCGGCCCTGACGGCGTCGGCGGCCAGGCCGGCCTCGTGCTGTTCGGCGCCGATCGCGGCAATGCCGGTGCGTTCGCGGATCGCCTCGACGCTGGCCAGCAGCCGCGCCGCCTGCTCGGCCTGGCCGCGGCCGATGGCGACCAGGGCCGCGCCGCCCAGCACCGACGCCGCCGTCCCGGGCTGGGGACCGGCCAGGAGCAGGCCGGCCGCCTCCTGGAGGTGCGTCGTGGCGGCGTCGAGCTCGCCCAGGCGGGCCTCGGCGCAGGCGAGCTGGGCGAGGGTGTGGGGCACGCTCCAGCCGATCACGTCGCGGAGGATGGCCAGGGCCTCCTGGTGCAGCTGGCGGGCCCGTTCGAGGTCGCCGCGGACGCGGGCGACGCCGCCCAGCTCGTTGTAGAGGTGGCCGAACCCGCGGTACTCGCCCGTCCGGCGGATGAGATCGGTCACCTCGGCGTGCAGGACGGCCGCCCGGGCGTCGTCGCCCCGGAGCGCGACCAGGCCGCCGAGCCCGGCGAGCGAGGCCAGCACCACCCATAAGGGCCCGGCGTCGCGCCCGGCGGTCAGCGCGGCCTCGTAGGCGGCCTCGGCTCGGGCGAGGTCGCCGCGGGCCTTGGCGAACTCCCCCAGGCTGAACTGGGCCTGGGCCAGCCCCCAGGGGTCGTCGAGCTCCTGGAACCGCTCCACCGCCCGCTGGCCCAGCTCCTCGGCCCGTTCGGGCACCCCGCGGTAGTAGGCCTCGAACGCGAACCGGGCCCGCTCGGCGTAGGCCTCGCCCCAGTGGTCGCCGAACTCCCGGAAGGTGGTGTAGGCCTCGTCGGCCAGGCGGGCGATGGCCTCGCCGGGACCGCGCCGCTGGAGCTCGGCGTAGGCCAGCAGGAGCTTGGAGAACGCCGCCCCCGGCCAGTCCCCGAACCGTTCCAGCAGCTCCTGGCTGCGCCGGGCCGCGTCCACGGTCGCCGCTGTCGGGGTGAGCGACACCTGCAGCATCGCCGACGCCTGGAGCGCCCTGGCCAGGTGGGGGGTCGGCGGCTGCCCGTCGGCCAAGGCGAGCACACCGGCCATGCGCTGGCGGCCCTCGATGGTGCGGGTCGTCCACCAGAACCAGGCCAGGGCGGCGGCCAGGCGCAGGGCGGTCTCCACGTCGCGGCCGGCCACCGTCCGGTCGAGCGCCGCCCGCAGGTTGTCGTAGTCGGCGGCGACCCGCCGCAGCCAGGGCCGGGCCGTGCGGTGGGTGGCGGCCTGCTCGGCCAGCTGAAGGCACCAGGCGGTGTGGCGGGCGGCCAGCGTCCCGGACTCGCCGGCCTCGGCCAGCCGCTCGGCCCCATAGGCCCGCAGCGTCTCCAGCATCGTGAACCGGGCCGGGTTACCGCCGGCGGCCACGACCGGGGGGGTCAGGGGGACCGCCGGGGTGGTCCCCCTGACGATCAGGGACCGGTCGACCAGCCGGAACAACCCGTCCAGGATCTCGGCCGCCTCCAGCCCGTCGCCGCCGCACACCGCCTCGGCGGCCGCGACCGTCCAGCCGCCCGAGAACACCGACAGCCGCCGCAGGAGGCGCCGGTCCCGCTCCTCGAGCAGGTCCCAGCTCCAGTCGACGGTCGCCCGCAGGGTCTGCTGGCGTGGGTCGAGGGCCCGGGCGCCCCCGGCCAGCAGCCGGAAGCGGTCCTCCAGGCGGGCCGCCAGCTCCGCCGGGGGCAGGGCCCGGGTCCGGGCGGCGGCCAGCTCGATTGCCAGCGGCAGGCCGTCCAGGCGCCGGCACAGCTCGGCCACCACCGGGGCGCTGGCCGCATCCAGCACGAAGCCGGGGTCGGCGCTGGCCGCCCGCTCGACGAACAGCCGCACGGCGTCGAAGCCGGCCAGCGCCTCCGGAGCGGTCGCCTGGCGGACGTCCTCGGCCGTCCCGGCGTCGGTGTCGTCGGCGGCGGCGGGGACGGCCAGGGGTGGGATCGGCCAGACCACCTCCCCGGGCACGCCCAGCACCTCGCGACTGGTGGCCAGGACCCGCAGCCGGGGCCCGGCCTCCAGCAGCCGCCGGGCCAGCCCGGCGCACGCCTCGACCAGGTGCTCGCAGTTGTCCAGGACCAGCAGCATCGCCTTGTCGGGGACAAAGCTGGCCAGCCGCTCGGCCCGGGACGGGGTCGGGGTGCCCGTCCCGGCGGCCTCGTCGAGCCCCAGGACGGCGGCCACGGCCTCGCCCAGCAGGGCCGGTTCCCGGAGGGCGGCCAGCTCGACCAGCCACACCCCGTCCGGATAGCCGGCCGCCAGCCGCTCGGCCAGGGCCACGGCCAGGCTGGTCTTGCCGGCCCCGCCCGGCCCGGTGACGGTGACCAGCCGGTGCTCCTCGACCAGCTTGGCCACCTCCCGCAGCTCCCCCTCCCGCCCGACCAGGCTGGTCAGCCGCTCGGGCAGGTTGTGCCGGGGCAGGGCCCGATCCGGGACCGCCGCCTCCAGGGCCGGGTCCTGGAGCAGGATCTGGTGGTGGAGCCGCTGCAGCTCCGGTGACGGGTCGATCCCCAGCTCCTCGGCCAGCACCTCGCGGGCCTGCTGGTAGGCGCCAAGGGCGTCGGCCTGGCGGCCCGACCGGTACAGGGCGACCATCAGCTGGCCCCGCAGCCGTTCGCGGGTCGGATGGGCCGCCACCAGCCCCTCCAGCTCCCCCACCAGCCCGGCGTGCCCGCCGGCGGCCAGGCGCAGCTCCACCAGGGCCTCGGTGGCGGCCAGGCGCAGCTCCTCCAGCCGGGCGGCCTCGGCCTGGGCCCACGGCTGGTCGGCGAACTCGGCCAGAGCCGGGCCGCGCCACAGCCCGAGCGCCTCCTCCAGCTGCCTGGCCGCCCGCGGCCCCTCGCCGGCCGGGGCCGCCGTGGCCTCGGCGACCAGGCGCTCGAACCGGCCGGCGTCGACCTGCTCGGGGCCGGCCTCCAGCAGATAGCCGGGGGGCCGGGTCACCAGCGCTCCGCCGGCCGGGCCAAGGGCCCGGCGCAGGGCCGACACCCGGCCCTGGAGGGTGTTGGCCGGGTTCCCCGGCGGGTCGTCGCCCCACAGGTCCTCGACCAGGCGGTCCGCCGGCACGACCCGCCCGGCGTTGACCAGCAGGTCGGCCAGCAGGGCCCGCTCCTTGGCCCCCGGCACCCGCACCGGCGCCGGCCCGTCGCGGACCTCCAGCGGCCCCAGGATCGCGAACTCCATCGCCGTCCCGCCAGCTCCTTCCCACAGCCGATCCACAGCGCCACGTCAGCCTGCCGGCCCATCGTGGCATCAGCACCTGTCAGCGACCAAGGAGGACACCATGCAGGAGCACGAGGTGCGAGCGCTGTTCACCCGGCTGCGCGAGGCCATGGACCCGGCGGTGGAGTACAAGGAGCGGCACGAGGACTACCTCCTCGAGTTCCCCCAGTCGGGCGAGCGGATGGACCGTGACGGCCTCCGCAAGCTCCAGGAGCACTTCCCGGGGGGCGCGGCGCCCAGGATCGAGCTGCGCCGCGTGACCGGCAGCGGGGACATCTGGTTCGCCGAGAGCGTCATCCACTACGCCGACGGCACGGTCTTCTACGGCGTCTCCCGGGTCGAGTTCCGCGACGGCAAGATGTGGCGCGAGACCCGCTACTACGCCGAGCCGTTCGAGCCCCCGGCGTGGCGCTCGGGCTGGTTCACGCGGACCGAGGAGCCGGTGGCCGGCTGACTACCCGGCCGCCGCCAGGGCGCGGTCGTCGGCGCTGAAGTCGGCGTCCGCGTCCTCTGGCGGGTTGGCCAGGTGCCAGGCGACCGAGCGGTGCACCGCCTCGTGCGGGTCGGTCTCGGTCCAGCCGAGCAGGTCACGGGCCTTGCTGGAGTCGACCAGGAGGTGCTGGGGGATGGTCCCCAGCGCCTTGAGGTCGTCGGGCAGCAGCACGTCGGGCACCCGGGCCAGCTCGGCCTCGGAGCCGGCCGCCTCCAGCACGTGCCTGGCCCACAGGCCCATCGACCAGGTCCGGGCCTCGCCCAGGTTGAGGACCTCGGCCACGGTCGCGTCCGACTCCAGGGCCAGGCGGATGCCGGCGGCCACGTCGCGGACGTACCCGCGGGTCCACAGCCAGCCGCCCGACCCGGCCGGGATGCGCTCGCGGCCGGCCCGGACCCGGCGCAGGACCGGCTCCTCCCGGCGCTGGTGGTCACGTTCGCCGTAGACCATCGGGAGCCGGCACACCGTCGCCTCCCTGGCCAGGTAGGCGGCCTCGACATCCAGCTTCTCGTAGGTGCCGGCGTCGGCCGAGGGGTGGGGCCGGCCCCGGTAGGGGTAGCGCTCGGGGCGGACCGGGGAGGTCTCGTCCACGGGCACCGGGTCGGTCTCGGTCCCGGCCAGCACCGCCCCGAACGCCCGGTACACGTCCATGCTGGACACCACCAGCAGGCGCACGTCGTCGCCGACGGCGGCAAGGGCGGTCTCGGCGTCGGCGGCCGAGTAGGCGCAGTTGTCGACCACCGCCTCGGGGCCGAAGTCGTCGACCGGGCCGCGCAGCTGCGGCAGGTCCTGGCGCTGGGCGTGCAGGTGGTCGACCTCGGGCAGGTCGGCCGGCTCGTGCTCGCCGCGGTGGACGACCAGCAGCTCGTGCCCGTTGGCGTGCAGCTCCTCGACCACGGCGGCCCCGATGAACCGGGTCCCGCCCAGCACCATCACCCGCATCGCCGCGCTCCTCTCTCCGGTCAGAAGCCGAGGCGGGACAGCTGGCGGGGGTCGCGCTGCCACTCCTTGGCAACCTTCACCCTCAGGTCGAGGTAGACCTGGGTGCCGAACAGGGCCTCGAGCTCGGCCCTGGCCCTGGTGCCGATGTCGCGCAGCACCGACCCGCCCTTGCCGACCACGATCGGCTTCTGGCTGGCCCGCTCCACGAACAGGAACGCCCGGATGACCAGCAGGTCCTCACGCTCGGGGTCGGGGCCCATCTCCTCGACCAGCACGGCCACCGAGTGGGGCAGCTCGTCGCGGACCACGGCCAGGGCCTTCTCGCGGATCAGCTCGGCCACCAGGTGCTGCTCGGGTTCGTCGCTGGTGTGGCCCTCGGGGTACAGCGGCCGGCCCTCGGGGAGGTGGCCCAGGATCAGCTCGACCAGCAGGTCGAGCTGGGTGCCGTCGCGGGCCGACACCGGCACGACCTCGGCGAAGTCGGCCAGGTCGGCGGTCGCCTGGAGGGCGGCGGCCATCTTGGCCCGGGAGGCGGCGTCCATCTTGTTGACCACGCCCAGCTTGGGCGTTGGCACCTTGGCCAGCTCGGCGGCCAGGAAGCGGTCGCCGGCGCCGACCCCGGCGGCGGCGTCGACCAGCTGCAAAACCAGGTCGACCTCGGAGAGGGTTCCTCTGACGAGGTCGTTGAGCCGCTGGCCGAGGAGGGTGCGGGGCTTGTGGAGGCCGGGGGTGTCGACCAGCACGATCTGGCCCTCGGGCCGGTGCAGCACCCCCCGGACGGCCGAGCGGGTGGTCTGGGGCTTGTCCGAGACGATCGCCAGCTTCTGGCCGAGCAGGGCGTTGAGCAGGGTGGACTTGCCCACGTTGGGCCGCCCGACCAGCGCCACCAGCCCCGACCTCATGCGAGGTCGTCCGGCCCGAAGCTGTCGGGGAGCAGCGCCCCCAGGGTGGTGGTGAGCAGCTGGTCGCCGGTCTCGCCGGCGCACAGGACCTCCAGGTCGACGCCCTCGGGGAACTCGCGCAGGACCTGCCGGCAGGCCCCGCAGGGGGTGACCGGGTGGGGGCCGTTG
>JASLIH010000129.1 GCA_030152105.1 Actinomycetes bacterium | reverse complement strand
GAGCAGAAGCAGCGCTGGCTCCCGGCCATGGCCCGGATGGAGCAGATCGGTGCCTTCGGGCTGACCGAGCCCGACCACGGCTCGGACGCGGTCGCGCTCGAGACCACGGCCCGCCGCGACGGCGACGACTGGGTGCTGGACGGGACCAAGCGCTGGATCGGCAACGCCTCCTTCGCCGACCTGGTGATCGTCTGGGCGCGCGACGACGACGGCAAGGTCGGCGGGTTCGTGGTCGAGAAGGGCACCCCGGGGTACGCGGCCAGCGTGATGTCCGGCAAGACGGCCAAGCGGGCGGTCTGGCAGGCCGAGATCACCCTGGACGGGGTCCGGGTCCCGGCGGGCAACCGCCTGGCCCACTCGCGCGGCTTCGGCGACACGGCCCGGGTGCTCACCGCCACCCGCTCCGGGGTCGCCTGGGAGGCCGCCGGCCACGCCCTGGCCGCCTATGAGGCCGCCCTCACCTATGTCAGGGAGCGGGAGCAGTTCGGCACCCCGCTGGCCAGCTTCCAGCTCGTCCAGTACCGGCTGGCCAAGATGCTGGCCGAGGTCACCACCATGCAGCTGCTGTGCCTGCGCCTGGCCCAGCTCACCGACGCCGGCCAGATGACCGCCGGCATGGCGTCGCTGGCCAAGATGAACAACGCCGCCAAGGCCCGCCAGGTGGTCGCCGACGCCCGTGACGTCCTCGGCGGCAACGGCATCCTGCTCGAGAACCACGTCGCCCGACACCACGCCGACATGGAGGCCGTCTACACCTACGAGGGCACCGACGCCATCCAGAGCCTGATTGTCGGGCGAGAGATCACCGGCGAGAGCGCCTTTAGCTCGCGTTAGGCAGGCCCGAGACCGTTCCGTGATGGATCGGGGTCGCAACGGTGATCGGCAACATGCCGGTTCGTTACCTACGGCGGCGAGACTACGCCTTGTCGATGCGCCGCAAGACAGGCGGCGAGGGGGACACGGGCTGGGGGGTCCGGGTCCGGGCAGCAGGAGGGGGACAATGCAGCTCAAGGAACTCACCGTCTGGTGGCAGCAGCGCAGGACGGCCCGGGAGGGGCGAGTCGCGTTCGACTCGGTCGCCACCCGTGAGCTCTACGAGGCTCTTGACGAGGCTTCGGGGCTGGCGCCGAGGCGCTGACGCGCAACGACCCTGACGGCCCGGGCGATCGCCCGGGCCGTTCGGTTTCCTGTGGCAGAGTGACCGCATGGCCCACGACAACCACCACAGCGCCGCCGCCGCCCACCGTGGCCGGCTGGCGGTGGTGTTCGCGATCACCGTGGCCCTGCTCCTCGTCGAGCTCGCCGGCGCCGCCATCAGCGGCAGCCTGGCCCTGCTCGCCGACGCCGGGCACGTGCTCGCCGACGGGGCCGGGGTCGGCCTGGCCCTGCTGGCCATCCGGTTCGCGGCCCGGCCGGCGACCCCGCAGCGGACCTTCGGCTACTACCGCCTGGAGATCCTGGCCGCCGTGGTCAACGCCGTGCTGCTGTTCGGCGTGGCCGCGTTCGTGCTGGTCGAGGCCTGGCGGCGGCTGACCGAGCCGCCGGAGGTGGCCAGCGGGCTGATGCTGGCCGTTGCCCTCGTCGGCCTGGCCGCCAACGCCGTCTCGATGTGGCTGCTGCACGGCGGCCAGCGCGACAGCCTCAACCTGCGCGGCGCCTACCTGGAGGTCTGGGGCGACCTGCTGGGCTCGGTGGCGGTCCTGGCCGCGGCCGTGGTGATCGCCCTCACCGGCTTCGAGGCCGCCGACCCGATCGCCTCGGCCGTGATCGGCCTGGCGATCCTGCCCCGCACCTGGCGGCTGCTCCGGGAGGCGGTCGACGTCCTGCTGGAGGCGGCCCCCAAGGGGGTCGACCTCGACGAGGTCCGCCGGCACCTGGTCGAGACCCCGGGTGTGACCGACGTGCACGACCTCCATGCCTGGACCATCACCAGCGGCCTGCCGGTGCTCTCGGTCCACGTGGTCCTCGAGCGCGACGCCGACGCCGGCAAGGTCCTCGACGGCCTGGGCGCCTGCCTGGCCGGCCACTTCGACATCGAGCACTCCACCTTCCAGCTCGAGCAGCCCGAGCACCGCGGCCATGAAGGAGCGACCCACTGGTGACCACCATGCCGACCCGCCGCCTGGGCGGGCTCCAGGTCAGCGCCATCGGGCTCGGCGAGATGCCGATGTCGCTGGCCGGCCGGCCCGACGAGGCCCAGTCGTTCCGGACCATCCACGCCGCCCTCGACGCCGGCGTGACCCTGATCGACACCGCCGACGCCTACTGCATCGACGAGTCCGAGGTCGGTCACGGCGAGCGCCTTGTGGCCAGGGCCCTCTCCGCCTGGCCGGGCGACCGCGACCGGGTGCTGGTGGCGACCAAGGGCGGCCACACCCGCGAGGGCGACGAGTGGTATCTGGACGGCCGGCCCGAGCACCTGCGCCAGGCCTGCGAGGCCAGCCTGCGGGCGCTGGGGGTCGAGGCCATCGGCCTGTACCAGTTCCACCGGCCCGACCCCAAGGTGCCGTTCGCCGAGTCGGTGGGGGCCATGGCCGAGCTCAAGGCGGCCGGCAAGGTCCGGCTGGTCGGCCTGTCCAACGTCAGCGTCGACCAGATCAAGCAGGCCCGCCAGCTCGTCCAGGTGGCCAGCGTGCAGAACGAGTTCTCGCCCCGCTTCCGCCGCTCCGAGGGCGAGCTGGCCTTCTGCGCCGCCGAGGGGATCGCCTTTCTGCCCTGGAGTCCGCTGGGCGGGATCGGCCGGGGCCGCGACCTGGGCGGCCGCCACCGCGTCTTCGGCGAGGTCGCCGAGGCCCACGGCGTCTCGGCCCAGCAGGTCGCTCTGGCCTGGCAGCTGGCCAAGGCCCCGGCGGTCATCCCCATCCCCGGGTCCAGCCGCCCCGAGACGATCACCGACAGCGCCGCCGCGGCCAGCCTGCGGCTCAGCGACGACGAGCTGGCCCGCCTCGACCGGGCCTAGACCGGCCCGGCCGCCTCGGCGAGCTGCCCGGCCGCGTCGCCGCGGGCGTCCGGGAGCAGGAACACCAGCAGGAAGCAGACGAGGTACACGGCCACCTCGAACAGCAGGCTGCGCTGGAACGCCTTGGAGAAGTCCTCGCGGCGGGCGGCGTCGGCAGTGGCGGCGACAACCCGGCCGATCTGCTCCTGGCCCTGGCCCTGGGCCTGGCCCTGGGCCTGGGCCCTGGCGCAGCTGGCCGGGACGGCCGACGGGTCCTTGGCGTTGGCCCGGTCCTCGAAGCAGGTACGGAAGCCGGCCTCGATCTGCCGGGTCACGGCCGGCGGGACCCCGGCCCCCTGGAGGTCGCGCTGGAGGCCGCCGAGGACGTCGTCGGCCACGCCCGCGGCCTGGCTGCCCAGCAGCCCGAAGAAGATGACCCCGATCAGGGCCACCCCGACCGCCCCGCCAACCTGCTGGACGGTGGTGAGCACGCCCGAGGCGGCGCCGGCGTCCTGGCCTCTGATGCCGGCCAGGATCACGTTGACCAGCGGGGCGATCACGCAGCCGAGGCCGAGGCCGCAGAGCAGCAGGGCCGGGAGCAGCTGCCAGGAGTGGACGGCACCGCCGTAGCGGTCCACCGTCCAGATGAGCGCCCCCATCCCGGCCACCAGCAGCAGCGAGCCCACGCTGAGGATTCGCCGGCCGAGGGTCGGCACCAGCCGGACCGACGCCGCCGAGGCCAGCGCCGACCCGACCGCGAACGGCACCCCGGTCAGTCCGGCGTGCAGCGGGCTGAACCCCAGGCCGATCTGGAGCCACAGCGAGAAGGTCAGGAAGAACGCCGGGATGCCCATGAAGAAGATGGCGGCCAGGGCCAGCCCGGGAACAAACGAGGGCTGGCGGAACAGGTCGAGGTCGACCAGGGGCGAGCCGTCGCGCGCCTTCTTGCGCCGCTCGTAGAGGGCGAAGCCGGCCAGCACGGGCACGGCGGCGGCCATCGACAGGAACGTCCACGGGGGCCAGTCCACGTCGCGGCCCTGGACCAGGGGAAAGACGAGCAGCAGCAGCCCGGCGGTGACGATGGCGACGCCGACCAGGTCGAGCCGCAGCGCCCGCGGCGCTTTCGACTCGGCCAGGAAGCGGCTCGCGAAAGCCAGGGCGGCGATCCCGATCGGGACGTTGACCAGGAAGATCGGTCGCCACTCGAGCCCGAGCAGGTTGGCCTCGATCAGCAGCCCGCCGACCAGGGGGCCGGTGATGGTGGCCAGCCCGATGGTGGCCCCGAACATGCCGAACGCGGTGGCCCGCTCCCGGGGCGGGAAGGTGACCTGGATGACCGAGAGGATCTGGGGGAACATGACCGCCCCGAACAGGCCCTGGAGGACGCGCGAGGCGATCAGCATGGACGGGCTCTGGGCCAGCCCGCAGAGGGCGGATGCGAGGGTGAAGCCGGCCATGCCGATCATGAACATGCGCTTGCGGCCGTAGATGTCACCGAGGCGCCCGCCGGTGATCAGCATGATCGCAAAGGCCAGCTGGTAGCCGGCCAGCACCCACTGGATCTGGGAGTAGGTGGCGTCGAGGTCGCGCTGGATCGAGGGGATGGCCACGTTCACGATGCTGATGTCGACCAGCTGCATGAAGCCGGCGGTCAGCACGACGGCAAGGGCGACCCAGCGCCGCGGGTCGGCGCCGCCCGGCGCCCGGCCGGGCTCGGCGGTGGCGGTCGAGGTGCTCATGGTCGTCGCTCCAGTTCACTCGGGTCAGGCAGGGAGGCCGGGGCGGGGGAGAGCCCGGTGAGCAGGGTGGCCACCAGCTCGGCGGCCGGGTCGGGCCGGTCGGGGAACGGGAGCGTCTCGGGGCCGGTCATCAGCTCAACGAACACGAGCTGCTGGCAGGCGCCGAGCAGCAGCAGGGCGGCCGCCGCCGGGTCGGCGCCCGGAGCGACCCGGCCAAGCGCCTGCTCGGCCCGGAGGTAGGCGATCACCGGCTCCCAGGCCCGGTGGGGCCCGCCGCCCCGCTCGGCCAGCAGGGCCCGGAACCGCCCCAGCAGCTCGGGGTCGGCGAACAGCGAGGACCCGAGCGGCAGGATGTCCCGGTAGAGCTGCAGGGCGCCCCTGGCCAGCTCGGTCAGGTTTCCCTGGACCGTGCCGAGGCCGGCCTTCCCGGGAAGGTGCCCGACCATCTCGATGAAGGCGGGCAGGAGCCGCTCGTGCACGGCCCGGACCAGGTCGAGCTTGTCGGCGAAGTGCAGGTACAAGGTGCCCTCGGCGTAGCCGGCCTCCCGGGCGATCTCCTTGGTGGTCGCCCTGGCCAGGCCCTTGGCGCGCAGGACACGCTCGGCGGCGTCGACCAGCTGGGCCCTGGTCCCGGTCGGCAGGGGACTGAGTGAGTGCTCATTCATCGGCCGCCAGAGTATGAGGGGGCGCGCACCCGCGTCAACGGGCAGACGAAGGGGGAGCCGCCGCGGCTCCCCCTTCGTCTGCCGTCAGGCGTGGTAGACGGCGATCCCGTCGTGCTCGGCCGTCCCGCCACGGCCGTTGGCCTGGATCAGCAGGTGGCCGTGGAACGACTGGTCGGGGTAGCGCCAGGAGACGGACCAGCGCTCGCCGTTCTCGCTGGTGCGGTCGACCCCGAGCAGCTGGGCGTGAGGCCGGTTGCCGGTGCCGCTGGGGATCAGCAGCACGCGGAGCTCGTCGATGGCGAAGCCCTTGACGCCGACGGTGAGGGTCCCGGTCCCGGCGAGGGTCACCAGCTGGCTCGAGGCGGCCGGGCGCGGGTCGGTGACGACGCCCAGGATCTGGGGCTTGTGGTCGCTGTTGACGAACCGGACCCGGACCGCGGTGGCGGTGAAGACGCCGAGGTCGGCGCCGGAGTCGGGGGTGAAGACCACCCAGCCGGCGTCGCCGGTGGGTCGGGTGAAGGTGACCTGGCCGCTGAACGGGCCGAGCGAGTCCGCCCCGCCGGTCACAAAGCCCTTGCCGAGCACGCGGTCGGCGCCGCGGCGGTCCTCGGTGACGGTCACGTGCACCGTGCCCTCGTAGGCGACCGACATGCCGCTCACGGGCAGCGGCGAGGAGATGCGGGAGAAGGGCAGCGGCTGCTCGACCTCGATGGTGCCGGCCATGGCCCCGGTCGCGACCCAGCCGTTGGTGTAGCGGTGCAGCTGGACCTTGGTGGTGATGGTGTCCAGCAGGCGGCCGCCCTCGCCGGCCCGCGGGTGGAGGCCGACCTCGGCCGTGGCCGCGCCGGTCCTGCGGTAGGACGCGGCCACCGGGTCGCGCATGCCGAGCTCGCGCATGAAGGCCACGGCGGCGGCCTTGGCGGCACGGTCGGGCTGGTCGACGGGCGGCCTGGGCGTGGGCGGAGGCGCCGGGTCGGTGCCCTTGTCGGGAGTGGTCTTGTTGCCGGTCGCTGGGGTGACGGAGGTGGTGGCTGGGCTGGCCACGGCGGCGGGCTGGGCCGGGTTGTCGCGGCCGACCACGAAGGCGGTGGCGACCCCGACCACGACGGCGAGCACGCCGGCGACGGCCACGAGACGGAGATGAGCTGGACGCATTGCTGACCCCCCGGTCGACGCTCCTCTGCTGGGAGCGGTCGCCTACCAGGGTCGACCGTTCCGGTCACGAATCCCGATCGGCGCCATCTCGGACACATCCCCGAACGGTCTCCGGCCGGTCTCGGTTCGTGTGTGTGGTCCGTTATCCGGAGACCTTGACCCTGCCCCGCATGTCGGGCTGGTGCTCCCATTTGACCTTCTGGCCGACCTTGGCCCTGACCGTCCTGGGGACGAAGGCGAAGTCGACGATGCGCACGTCGTCGGTGTCGGCGTCGCCGGAGGCGCTCCCGCGGCTGGTCGAGGAGGCGGCCGCCGGGGCGATGGCCGCCTCGCCCTTGTCCTCGCCCCCGCCCCCGCCGGCGCAGCCGGCGGCCAGCACGGCCGCGACGGCCACCAGGATCAGGATCGTGCGGGTGCGGCGCACCGCGGGGACCTCCTCGGACGACGGCCACCAGAGGAACCGTGCGGGCTGGCCGGTGGTTCCCGTTTGCCAACCTACCCGGTCAAGGAGCACGCTGCTGGTCGCCATGACCGCCCAAGCCACAGTGAACCTGGCGCCATGACCGAAGGTCGGCTCGCGCCCGAGGAGGTCCGGACGCGGACCTTCAGCAGGGTCGTTCGTGGGTACAAGCGGCGCGAGGTTCGCCGCCTGCTCGAACGGGCCGCCACCGACCTGGCCCGCCTGCGCAACGGCCTTGGCGCCAGCGGCCCCGGCGACCAGCTCCCCCTCACCCCGGAAGAGGTCGAGGAGGCGCGGTTCCAGCCCGCCATCGGTGGTTACGAGATGGACGAGGTCGACCGGTTCCTCGACGAGGTCGTGGCCGAGCTCGAGCAGGCCGCCCACGAGCCCCTGCGCCCACCCTCGGCCCTGCCCGCCCCACCCCGCTCCGGCCTGCTCCGTCCCGCCCACGGGTTCCGCCCTCCCGACCCGGCCGAGGTCAGGGAGGAGCCGCTGGCCCGGGAGGCACCGCTCGCCTCCGATCCGGACCTTGACCGCGGAGCCGGCCCGACGGCCGAGCCCGTCGCTGGCCTGGACCCGCCGATGGTCGCGCGACAGCCCCCGGCCGCCGGGCCCCTGCCACCTTCCCATCCGCGGCCAGCCGCCGGACCCCTTCCCGCGGCACAGCCGCCACCGGCCGCTGGGCCCCTTCCCGCCGCCCAGCCGCCGCCGGCCGGGCCTCCCAGCTCGCCGGCGCGTCCCCGGCCGCCCGCCGGGCCGGCCCCTGATCCAGATCCATTCCCGGTCGCGAGCCCCCACATCGCGCCGCCGGCCGGGCCGGACGAGGGGTTCTTCCCGCCGCCGTCGGTCCCGCCGTCGTCGGCGCCCGCGCCGACCCCGCCGCCGCCAGCCCAGCGGCCCCCGACCCTGTCGCCGGTGCGGCCGCTGTCCCCGTCGGAGGTGGAGACGCGGAACTTCGACCGGGGCGCCCCCGGCTACCTGCCGACCCACGTCGACCTGTTCCTGGCCAAGGCGGCCCGCGCCCTGGCCGGCCGCGACGGGGACACCATGAACCGGTGGGACGTGCTGCGCCAGCGCTTCCCGCTCGGCCCCCGGGGCTATGCCACCAGCGAGGTCGACGCCTTCCTGGTCCGCCTGGCCGCCCAGTTCCCCGAACCGGACCCGGCAGCCCAGGAGGAGATCCTCCGCAAGCTCAAGGAGCGAGCCGACGGCCCCTGACCGGGCTCAGGCCTTGAGGTCGACCACCACCACCGGCTCGGAGGTCGGCCTGGCCGCCCCGCCCTGGCGTTCGACGGTCATGGCGACCTGCTCGTTCCCGGTCACCGGCCCGTCGAGCAGCCTGGTGACCCGGCCCTCGCCGCCGGCCACCTCGACCAGCCCGGCCGGGCGCGGGCCGGACCGGTTCACCACCCAGAGCTGGTAGGTCCGGTCCGCCGGCGCCGGCGGCAGCCCG
>JASLIH010000068.1 GCA_030152105.1 Actinomycetes bacterium | reverse complement strand
CCTTCCCCCGCGTACAGCGCGATCCCGGCGACCAGGAACTCCCGCTCCGACAGGCGTCCGACCCGGGCCCGGCCCTCCTCGACCAGGCGGTCGACCTCGGCCTGCTTGCGGCGCTGGAGGGCGTTGGGGGCGCGGCGGCGGCCCCGGGGCGGGCGGGGGAGTGGGGTGAACTCCACGTCGCGGACCCACAGCGAGACGCTGCTCCTGGAGACGCCGAGGGTGGCCGCGATCTCGGCCAGGGGCAGGCCGGTGCGGCGCAGCCGGCGCGCCTGCTGCTGTTCGGCGAGCTTGCCCCGGTAGCCCATGGGCGCATCCTGCCGTAACGCCCCGACAGGCGGGGCGATGCATCCACCGGGGCGACTTAGCATGCCTTTAGCTGTGCCAGGTGATGATCCGCGGCAACGCTGACGAGGGGAAGATGCATGAGCCGAACGGGCAAGCTGGTCATCGTCGGCGTGGTGGTGCTGGCGCTGGCCCTGGGGGGCGGGTTCCTGCTGTTCGTGAACCGGACGTCGGACTCGCCGCCTCCGGCGGCCCTCGACCCGGCGCCGACGACCACCGCCGGGGCCGCGACCGGCTCGACCCAGGCTCAGGCGGACGGCGTCAGCAGCCCTGACGGCACCTGGCAGGTCAGCGACAACGGCTCCTCGTACGTCGGCTACCGGGTCAAGGAGCAGCTGGCCTCCCTGACCAGCCCGAACGAGGCCGTCGGCCGTTCCAAGGCCGTGACCGGGACCATGCAGGTGGCCGGGGACACGGTCGAGCAGGTCAAGATCGAGGCCGACCTGACCCAGCTGACGAGCGACGAGGACCGCCGTGACAACGCCATCCGTCAGCGGGGGCTGGAGTCCGAGCGCTTCCCGACGGCCACCCTGGAGCTGACCGAGCCGATCCAGCTCGGGTCGGCGCCGGTCGAGGGCCAGGCGGTCCGGGGCGAGGGCAAGGGCCGCCTGACCGTCCACGGCGTCACCCGCGAGGTCGACCTCGACCTCCAGGGCCGCTGGTCCGGGGACACCATCCAGGTGGTCGGGCAGCTACCGGTCAAGATGTCCGACTACCAGATCGAGCCGCCCCGCTTCGGCCCGGTGGTCGCGATCGAGGACAGCCTGAACGTCGACTTCAACCTGGTCTTCCAGCGCGCCTGAGGCGCCGGGCCTAGGAGCCGGCCAGGATGAAGATCAGCTGGGTCAGGTCGAACAGGATGTGGGCCAGGATCAGCGGCCACAGCCGCCGGGTCCGGTTGAAGTACCAGGCGTACATCAGCCCGAGGCCGAAGATGGTCAGGGCCGCTCCGAGCCCCTGGTAGACGTGGAGGACGCCCCACAGCGCGGTCGGCAGCAGCAGGATCACCGCGGTCGGGGCCCGCAGCTGCTCCAGCCGGGTCTGGGCGTAGCCCCTGACAACGATCTCCTCGGTGACCCCGGCGGTGACGGCGATCAGCACCGCCTGGATCGCCCGGAACCACAGCGGCAGCCCCTCGGGCAGGAAGTCGACCTCCCGCTGGCCGAAGAACCGGAACAGCTGGGCCAGCACCAGCACCAGGATGAAGCTGGCCACCCACAAGATCAGGCCCATGGCGACGTCTCCGGCGCGCAGCCGGGTCAGGCCGATGCCCGGCCAGCCCTCGCGGTTACGGGCCAGCAGGAACCCGATGACCAGGACCGGCGTCCAGGACAGGAACAGCTCGAAGGCGATGCTGACCACCGACGGCAGCAGCTGGGCCTCGACCTCGGCGCCGCCCTGCGGCCCGAGGGCGATGATGAGCAGGCCGAGGGCGCCGGGGGCGAAGGCCAGCAGCAGCACCAGGCCGAGCTCCAGCCGCAGCATCCGTGGCGACCCAGGTGGCCTCGGCACCGGGTTGCGTGCCGTCCGGAGCCCGCCGAACTCGGGTGGGCCCGTCCCGTAGGGCTCTCCGACCGGCACCCCGAAGGGAGGGGGCTGGGGTGGTCGCGGGTCGGTCGGGTCGGCCACGAAGCTCCTTGCGCACGTCGGAATCCCCAGCGTACCGCACCCAAACGTAGTTCTCCGTTTTGTAACGCCTGCTTCCCGGTCCGGCCAGGAGACGGTAACTCGTGGTATCGTCCCGGCGATCTGCCCCAAACCCACGTCGTCCGCCCGGTCTTGACGGACGACGGGAAGGAGACGCGTTCTATGCTCGCCTACCTCGATGCCGCATCGGGCAGCATGATCGTCCAGGCGGTCGTTGCCGGAGTCGCCGGTGCAGCAGTGTTCGCCAAGCTCTTCTGGCGCAAGCTCACCTCCCCGTTCCGCGGCCGTACCGCCGCCGAGGTAGGCGAGCGCGACGACAGCTGAGCACCCCCCTCGAACACACACGGTAGGAACTGGATGAGCGATCTGGAGCTGGAGCCTGCGTCGTTCCGGGACCCGGCGAGCACAGTGGCGTACCTCGACGGCCGGGTCCTGCGCGGCCTGACCAAGGAAGGCGCCGCCGACTTCGACACCCTCGCCGCCGCCCCCTTCTTCGACAGGGCCATGGACGACGGCAAGCTGGTCAGGACCACCCAGGTCCCCGTGGAGGACCTGCCGCAGAGTGTCCGCGGCGACGCCTGGGTGCGGGCGCTGGAGCACGAGCGGATCCCGTTCGTCAGCTACCCGTACGAGTGGACCTTCTCGATGCTGAAGGACGCCGCCCTGGTCCACCTGGACCTGCTGCTGTCCGCCCTCAACGCCGACCTGACCATGAAGGACGGCTACGCCTACAACCTCGCGTTCACGGGCGCCCGGCCGGTCTTCATCGACATCGGTTCCTTCGAGCGGGTCCGCCCCGGCGAGCCCTGGGCCGGCTACCGCCAGTTCTGCCAGACCATGCTCTACCCGCTGCTGCTCCAGGCCCACAAGGACGTCAAGTTCCAGCCGTGGCTGCGCGGCGCCGTCCAGGGCATCCAGCCCCAGGACCTGGCCAAGCTGTTCACCGGCACCGACAAGATGAAGCCGGGCGTGCTCAAGCACGTCTCGCTCCACGGCGCCATGGACCAGCGCTACTCCAAGTCCAGGGCCCAGGACACCCAGAAGGAGCTGAAGGCGGCCGGGTTCTCGACCGAGCTCCAGAAGGCCACCGTCGAGGCCATCCGCAAGCTGGTGTCCCGTCTCGACTGGGGCCGCTCGGCCTCGGAGTGGAACGACTACCAGAAGACCAGCACCTACACCGACACCGAGCGGGAGATCAAGGCCGCATTCGTCGCCAAGTCCCTCGAGGGCAAGGGGGCCAAGCTGGTCTTCGACCTCGGCGGCAACGACGGCACCTACTCGCGGGTGGCCGCCGGCCACGCCGACTACGTGATCTGCGCCGACGGCGACGACCTGGTCCTTGACGGCCTCTACCGGTCGCTGCGCCAGGAGGGCAACCGCCAGATCCTGCCTGCCTACCTCGATCTGTCCGACCCCTCGCCCGGCCTCGGCTGGCGGGGCCGCGAGCGCGCCGCTTTCTTCGACCGGGCCCACCCCGACGCCGTCCTCGCCCTGGCCCTGCTCCACCACCTGGCCATCACCGGCAACGTCCCCCTGGCCGAGCTGGTCGACTGGCTGCACAGCTTCCATGCCCGCCTGGTGGTCGAGTTCGTCGACCCGGGCGACCCGATGGCCGACCGCCTTCTGGCCAACAAGCCCCCGGGCATGCACGGCGACTACCGCCGTGAGGTGTTCGAACGCCTGCTGGAGGCCCGCTTCGACATCGTCGATCGCGCCGAGTACCCGTCGGGCACCCGCACCCTCTACCACGCGACCCCCCGCTAGCTCCTCCAACCCCGAGGTACGATCCCCCAAGGGGCTGTAGCTCAGTCGGTCAGAGCAAGCGACTCATAATCGCTCGGTCGCAGGTTCGAGGCCTGCCAGCCCCACC
>JASLIH010000047.1 GCA_030152105.1 Actinomycetes bacterium | reverse complement strand
CGGTCGAAGCGGAAGTGCTGGGCGGCGTACATCTGGTGCTGGCCGACCCCGGCGACCACCACCGCCTCGCCGCCGGTGAGGGCCGACACCCGCTCGACCACGTGCTGGGGCTTGAGCGGGCCGCCCTCCTGCTGGTCGTAGCGGAACGGGAAGCGCTGCTTCCACTGGGCGCAGGCCCCCTGCCAGGCCTCGGTGTCGCCGGCCCCCTCGGCGGCCACCGCCGCCCGGTAGGCCGACGCCAGCTCCTCGACCACCAGCCTGACATCGCCGACGATGGGCACGTCGGCGACGCGGTTCTTGCCGATCTCGGCCGGGTCGATGTCGGCGTGGACGATCCTGGCCTTGGGGGCGAAGGTGGCCAGGTTGCCGGTGACCCGGTCGTCGAAGCGGGCCCCGAGGGCGACCAGCAGGTCGGCCTCCTGGAGGGCGGCCACGGCGGCGTAGTTGCCGTGCATGCCCGGCATGCCGAGGGCCAGGGGGTGGCTGTCGGGGAAGGCCCCCCGGGCCATCAGGGTGGTGGTGACCGGGGCCCCGCAGGCCTCGGCCAGCTCCCGCAGGGCGGCCTCGGCCCCGGCCTTGGTCACGCCGCCGCCGACGTACAGCACCGGCCGGCGGGACTCCCGCAGCAGGGCCGCCGCCTCCCGGACCCGCTTGCCGTTGGGCCGGGTCACCGGCCGGTAGCCGGGCAGCTCGGTGGTGGACGGCCAGCTCCACTCGGTGGTGGCCTGGAGGATGTCCTTGGGCACGTCGACCAGGACCGGGCCGGGGCGGCCGGAGGCGGCGATGTGGAACGCCTCGGCCACCGCGCCGGGGATGCGGTCGATGTCAAGCACCAGCTCGTTGTGCTTGGTGACGGGCATGGTGATGCCGGTGGTGTCGGCCTCCTGGAAGGCGTCGGAGCCGATCGCCCAGCTCGGCACCTGGCCGGTGATGGCCACCAGCGGCACCGAGTCCATGTAGGCGTCGCACAGGGCGGTGACCAGGTTGGTCGCGCCCGGCCCGCTCGTCGCCATGCACACCCCGACCTTGCCGGTGGCCCAGGCGTAGCCCTCGGCGGCGTGGCCGGCGCCCTGCTCGTGGCGGACCAGGATGTGCCGGACCGACGACTCCCGGATCGGGTCGTAGGCGGGAAGGATGGCCCCGCCGGGAAGGCCGAACATGACGTCGACGTCGCAGGCTTCCAGGCTGCGGATGAGCGATTGGGCGCCGGTGACCTTCAAGGTTGCTCCCAGGGGTGCGGTGGTCGGGGCAAGAAAAAAACCTCCTGCCCGAGGGCATAGGAGGTTCCGCGCGGGTCCGCCTATGGCGGCGGTCCCGCGCTAGTCGATAAGTACCAGAGTGATCCGGGGCGGCATGAAGATCCTGTCGCAGGTAACGGCTACGTTTCTCGGATGGTATCTACCCTGTCAAGCCAGCCGACGGCCCGAGCGGCCGTCAGGTCGTCTAGGCCGAGGTGGCGGTCATCTCGAAGCGGCCCTTGCCGCGGGCTTTGGCGGTGTACATGGCCACGTCGGCCTCGCGCAGGACGGCGTCGACGTCGGCGGCCTGGCTCACGGTGACGCCGACGCTGGCCCCGACCTGGACCTGGTGGCCCTGGAGGGGGAACGGCGGCCCCATCGACTCCAGGATGCGGCCGGCGACCCGGACCGCGACCTCGTGGCTGGGGGCCTGCTCGAGCAGGATGGCGAACTCGTCGCCGCCCAGGCGGGCCACGGTGTCCTCGCCCCGCACACAGGTCTGGAGCCGGCCGGCCACCGCGACCAGCAGGTCGTCGCCGGCCGCGTGGCCGAGCTCGTCGTTGACCGTCTTGAGGTCGTCCAGGTCGATGAAGAGCAGGG
The DNA here is from genome assembly GCA_030152105.1 of Actinomycetes bacterium. The sequence goes on along the minus strand of JASLIH010000047.1, from coordinate 12,267 downwards.
CCAGGGGCGTACCGGCCTGGGAGCGGCGGCGCAGCGCGTGGCCCACCCGTTCGCGGAACAGGGCCCGGTTGGGCAGGCTGGTGAGCCCGTCGTGGAACGCCTGGTGCTCCAGGCCGCCGCGCCACCAGTAGGTAGCCGGCGAACCAGCCGACGTCGGACAGGGCCCCGGTCGAGTAGGCCCCCTCCTGGGTGAGGTAGGCGAAGTTGGTGTCGGCAACGGCCAGGCTGAGCAGGCCGGCCCCGAGCAGCAGGACCGGGGCCCCGGCGACCCGGCTCCTGGCCACGACCACGAACACGATGGTGGCCAGGACCACGTCCCCGACCGGGTAGGCGAGCACGATCGCCTGCTCCGGGACGCTGCCCTCGCCAGCCCGGAACACCGGGCCGAGCACCAGCGACCAGCTCGGGATGGCCCCCAGGTAGCCGACGTCGGCGAGCGATGGGAAGGGCAGGTCGCGCCGGGCCAGGTGCTCGTACCACACCCAGGTGGCCTGCCCGACCGCCCAGCAGGCGGCCGACGCGGCCAGCAGAGCCCAGGCCCGGCGGGGTCCGGCCGTCCGACCCCGAGACGGCCGCCCAGGCGCAGCTGACCGCGGCCAGCGACGGCGCCAGCAGCTGGGCCAGGTTGGCGGTCAGCTTGACCGACCCGTCGCCCACCGGCCGGACCGCCAGGAACACCAGTCCCACCCTTGATCGGCACGTCGGGCAGGGGGATGGAGTGGACGAACCGGCGTAGTAGGCTTGGCCCATGCGCGCACTCGTGGCCGACCCGACGGCCTCCCCACCCCTGTCCCTGGCCGACGTGCCCGAGCCGGCCCCAGGCCCCGGCGAGCTGCTGCTCGACATGGAGGCGGCCTCGGTCAACCGGGGCGAGATCCGGACGGCGGCCAAGCAGCCGCCGGGCACGGTCATCGGCTGGGACGTGGCCGGGACCGTGGCCGCCCTCGGCGAGGGCGTGACCACCTTCGACGTCGGCGAGCGGGTGGTCGCGTTGTCCCCGGACGGTGGCAGCTTCGCCGAGCGGCTGGTCGTCCCGGCCGAGTGGACCGCGCCCCTGCCGTCGGCCTGCGACTTCGTTCCCGCCGCCACCCTGCCCGTGGCCGGGGTGACCGCGGCCGGCACCCTCCGCCTGGCTCGGACTCACGCCGGCGACCGGGTCCTGGTCACCGGGGCGGCCGGCGGCGTCGGCCAGTTCATCCTCCAGCTCGCCCTCCAGGCCAGGGCCACCGTGACCGGCCAGGCGGCCAGCGAGGAGCGCGCCGCCGCCGTCCGCGCCACCGGCGCCGGGGCGCTGGTCCACCCGGGCGACGGCTCCCCCGTCGACGGCCAGTTCGACGTCGTCCTGGACGGCATCGGCGGCCCCATGCTCGGCCCCCTCCTGGCCGCCACCGCCCCCAACGGCCGCGTGGTCGTCTACGGCAACTCCGCCGACGCCGAGTCCACCTTCCGGGTCGAGACCTTCTACAGCAAGGGCGTCACCATCTACGGCTTCCGGGTCTTCACCAGCGTCCCCCCCGACCAGGTCGTCAAGGACATGGCCGCCCTGGCCGACCAGGTCGCCTCCGGCACCCTCTCGATCAAGGTCCAGGCCACCGCCCCCCTGGCCGACGCCCTCCCTCTGATCGCCGACCTCTACGCCCGCAAGGTCACCGGCAAGGTCGTGCTCACCCGCTAGACGCCGGACCCCCGGCCACCCCGCAGCCCAGGCCGGCGGCGGGCATGCTGCGGGCATGCTCAGAATCAGGGCTAGGCTGGCTGTGGGCCGTCGCATGGAGGTGGGTGTGGAAGGGAACGGGCAGGGGCCGGTGGTGGAGGTCCGCGACCTGGTCAAGCGGTACCGCAAGGCCAAGGTGAACGCGGTCGACGGAGTGAGCTTCGCGGTCCGGCGAGGTGAGGTGCTCGGGCTGCTGGGCCCGAACGGGGCCGGGAAGACGACCACGGTGGGGGTCCTCACCACCCGGGTGCGGCGGACAGGTGGGACGGCCTGCGTCAGCGGGGTCGACGTCGGGGTCGACCCGGTGCGGGCCCGGCGGCTGGTGGCGGTCGTGCCCCAGCGCAACAACCTCGACCGGTCGCTGTCCATCCGCCAGAACCTGCTCTTCCACGCCGCCTACCACGGGGTGCCGGCCGCCGAGCGGACCCGGCGGGCCAGCGAGCTGCTGGAGGAGTTCGGGCTGGCCGACCGGGCCGACGACAAGCCGGACATGTTCTCGGGTGGCCAGGCCCAGCGGGTCATGGTGGCCAGGGCGCTGATGCACGCCCCCGAGGTGCTGTTCCTGGACGAGCCGACCACCGGGCTGGACCCGGCGGCCCGGCTGTTCGTCTGGGACCGGGTCCGTGACCTCCGCGCCAGGGGGGTGACGGTGGTGCTGACCACCCACGACATGGACGAGGCGGCCGAGCTGGCCGACCGGGTCGGGATCATGGACCACGGCAAGCTGCTGGCCCTGGACACCCCGGCGGCGCTGACCCGCGGGCTGCCCGGCCGGACCACCCTCGAGGTGGCGGTGGCCCTCGACGGCTCCTCCGCCGAGGACCTGGTGGCCGACCTCGGCGCCCTCGACGGCGTGGAGCGGGTCGAGCGGGTCGGCGCCGCCACCGGCCCGCCGGGCGGCTGGCCGCCGATGGGCGGAGGGCCGATGGGAGGCGGGCGGCCGGGCGGAGGCCCGCCGGGCGATGGCGGCTCCCCCGCCGGGCGGGCGCCCGCCAGCCCGGCGGCCCCTCCGCGCGAACTGCGGGCCCGGCTGTACCTGCTCGGGGAGGCGCCCGCGATGGTGGCGCCGGTGGCCGCGCTGGTGGCCAGCCACCGGGCTCAGCTCACCGACGTGGCCATCGGCGCCCCCAGCCTCGAGGACGTCTTCATCGCGCTCACGGGGAGGGCACTGCGATGAGCACCACGACCAGTCCGGTCACGACACCGGTGCGGCCCCGGGTCGCCGGCGGGCCGGCCAGGGCGTTCCTGGCCGTGCTGTGGCGCGACCTGTACGTCACCGGCCGCGAGCTGCCGGTGTTCCTGGCCCAGGTGGTCCTCCAGCCCCTGTTCCTGCTGTTCGTCTTCGGCAAGGTCCTCGCCGACCTCGGCTTCACCCAGCCCGGCTACACCCGGGTCCTGTTCCCCGGCATCGTCGCCCTGACGGCGGTCGTCACCGGCCTCCAGAGCACCGCCTTCCCGCTGGTGATCGACTTCAGCTTCACCAAGGAGATCGAGGACCGGCTGCTGGCGCCGCTGCCGGTGGGGATGGTGGCCGTCGAGAAGGTGGTGTTCGCCAGCATGCGGGCCCTGCTGGCCGCGCTGGTGATGCTGCCCATCGGGGTCTGGGTGCTGGGCTCGATCCCGTGGCCGGCCAGCGGTGTCCCTCTGTTCCTGACCGTCCTGGTGCTCGGGTGCCTGGTCGGGTCGTGCCTCGGGATGATCATGGGCACGGCCGTGCCGCCCAACCGCATCAACGTCATGTTCGCCCTGATCCTCACCCCGCTGCTGTTCACCGGGGCGAGCCAGTACCCCTGGGCGTCGCTGGACGACCTGCGCTGGTTCCAGGTGGTGACCGCCCTCAACCCGCTCACCTACGTCAGCGAGGGCATGCGGGCAGCCCTGGTGCCCGAGGTCCCCCACATCCGGCCCTGGGTGTCGGTGCTGGTCCTGGTCCTGACCATCGTGGTGTCGCTGGCCGTCGGCATCCGCCTGTTCCTTCGCCGGGCCGTGGACTGAGCCGGCCGGGCGTCAGCCTGGACGGATCGGGCGGCGCGGCCGGCGCTGGCCGGAACCGGGCAGCGGGGCGGCGGCCGGCCCCCCCTGGCCGTCGGGCGGGGTGGCCAGGAGGCGGCGCAGGGCGGCGAACAGCTCGGTCGGGGAGGCGGTGACGGCGGTGGCGCCGGCCTCCAGGGCGTCCTGGCGGTCGAGCTCGACCCGCCTGGTGCTGGTGTAGACGAGGACGGGCTGGTCCTGCTCGGCCTCCCGCAGCTGTCGGAGCAGCGCCAGGCCGGCATGGGAACGGAACTCGCCGTCCTCGGAGCGGCCCAGGTCGGTGACGATGGCCCGGACCCCGCGGCGCAGGGACAGGACGTCCATGGCCTCGGCCGTGGAGCGGGCCAGCAGCACCTCGAGGCCGTCGTCGCGCAGCTTGGCCAGCTCGAGGGCGTTGTCGTCGGGGTTGTCGTCGACCCACAGGATGGTCGCCCGGTCCAGGCCGGCGACCGCGCCGTCCGCCGCCCCGGCCGGTGCTCCGGGCGGTGCTCCGGGCGCGGCGGGCGGGCCGGAGGGGGCGGGCTCGCCCCGCTCGACCAGCTCGGTGGCCATGTGGGTCTGGAGGTCGGCGACCTGGCGCCGGAGCTGCTCGGTGGCGTCCTCGACCGACAGCTCGACCCCGCCGACCTTGACCGTGAAGGCACGGGTCCGCATCGCCTTGCGCAGGTCGGCGGCCACGCCGGGGATGTGCGGGATCACCCGGATCAGCAGCACGGCGACCAGGAGCGGCCAGAGCAGGCTCCCGATGGCCTCGATGATCCTGGCCGCGGTCATCCGCTGCCCACCTCGTTTCCCTCCTCGTCGTCGCATGCGGGAATGTCGCGACCGGCGGCCGAATCCTGATCGCGGCCCGCGCCGCCGGTCAAGGCGGAAGCTGTCGACCCGGATATTCGGGTGCGGCCGGGCATCGCGGCGGCCCACACTGGGCCCATGGACCTCGACCTGCTTGGCTGGGACGGCGGCCTCGCCGGCCAGTTCGCGCCCTGGGCCGACGCCGGCCACCGGCCCGGCCGGGTGCTCGCCGCCCACCGCGGCGGCGACCTGGTCGCCACCGCCGCCGGCGAGCTGCTCGCCCGGGCCACCGGCCGCCTGCGCCACCTGGCCGGGCCGAGTGTGGCCGCCCTTCCGGCGGTCGGCGACTGGGTGGCCGTCCGCGACGACCGGATCCACGCCGTGCTCCCCCGCCGCACGGCCGTGACCCGGCGCATGCCCGGGTCGGCGACCGTCGAGCAGGTGCTGGCGGCCAACGTCGACCTGGTGATCGTGGTCGTGGCCCCGGGCCGGGACGCCAACCCACGCCGGGTGGAGCGCCTGCTCGCCCTGGCCTGGGAGAGCGGCGCCCAGCCGGTGGTGGTGCTCGGCCGGGCCGACCTCTGCCCCGACTGGGGCACCGACGTGGCCACCGAGCTGGCCGGCCTGGCCGCGGTCGCCCTCGGCGTCAGGGTGCTGGCCCTGAGCTGCTACACCGGCCAGGGGGTGGACGAGATCGCGGCCCTGCTCGCCCCCGGCCGGACCGCGGTGCTGCTCGGCTCCTCCGGGGTCGGCAAGTCGACCCTGGTCAACCGCCTGGCCGGCCGCGACCTGCTGGCCACCGGCGAGCTACGGGACGACGGCAAGGGCCGGCACACGACCACCACCCGCCAGCTCGTCGTGCTGGCCGGCGGCGGCCTGGTCATCGACACCCCCGGCCTGCGCGAGCTCGGCCTCTGGGCCAACCGGAGGGGTCCGGGGAACCCCGATGGGGTGCCCCGGTCTGTCGGGGCCGGGACCGCCGCCGCCTTCGACGACGTCGCCGCCCTGGCCGCCGAGTGCCGCTTTGACGACTGCCAGCACCGGACCGAGCCCGGCTGCGCCGTCCTGGCGGCGCTGGAGGACGGCCGGCTGCCGGCCGAGCGGTTCTCCTCCTGGGAGAAGCTCCAGCGCGAGCTGTCCTGGGTCGAGCGGCGGACCGACCCGCTGGCCGCGGCCAAGCGGCGCCGCACCATCAAGGCCATGAGCAGGTCGATCCGGACCAACCAGGTGCACCGCGGGCGCGACTGAGCAGATCCTCCCGGACCCGCCGAACCGATGGTCACAGGATGGACGCGGAGTTCTCCGCACCCTGGACTCAAGGTGTGTACGGTGCGAATCTCCCCGACGGGACGAAGCCCGCCGGAGGAGGCAGCCATGGCCGCCAAGCGTCGCGCCCGTCAACTCGCCATCCTGCTCGCCGTGGCCGCGCTGCTGGTCACCGCCCCCGGCCCGGCCGGGGGGACGGCCGGCGCGCAGGCGGCCGGGGCCGCCAGGCTGGCCCGGTCCGGCCAGGAGCGCGGCGTCGCCGTCACCCTCCTCACCGGCGACAAGGTGCTCCTGCGCCAGCGGCCCGGCGGCCGCACGTCGGTGCAGGTGGTCGCGGCCCCGCGGCGCGGCGGCCGGCCGTCGTTCCAGACCGTCTCCGTCCGGGGCGACGTCCACGTGATCCCCGGTGACGTCCACCACCTGCTCGGCCGCCTGCTCGACCTGGAGCTGTTCAACGTCTCGGCCCTCCAGCGGATGGGCTACGGCGACGCCAGGTCCTCCAGCCTTCCCCTGATCGTGCAGCGCCGGACGGCCAGCCGGCCGCCGGCCCTGGCCGCGGCCTCGCTGCGCCCGGTGCGCGAGCTGTCCAGCCTGCGGGCCACCGCCATGCGGCAGCCGCGGGCCGATGCGGCCAAGCTGGGCGCGGCCCTGGCCGGCACGACGGCCACGGCCACCCGGACCACCGGGGCCCTGGCCGGGGTGCGCAGGGTCTGGCTGGACCGCCGCTTCCGGGCCACCGACCTCGACCCCAACCTGGCCCAGGTCAACGCCCCGGCCGCCTGGTCGGCCGGCCTGACCGGCAAGGGCGTGAAGGTGGCCGTGCTCGACACCGGCATCGACACCACCCACCCGGACCTCAGCGGCGGCAAGGTCGTGGCTCAGGCCAACTTCTCCGAGGCCGACTCCGTCACCGACCACTACGGCCACGGCACCCACGTGGCCTCGATCGTGGCCGGCACCGGCGCCCGCTCGTCCGGCCAGCGCAAGGGCGTGGCCTTCAAGGCCAGCCTGCTCAACGGCAAGGTGCTCGACGACTCCGGCTTCGGCAGCGAGTCGGGGATCATCGCCGGGATGGAGTGGGCGGCCAGGCAGCGGGCCAGGGTCGTGAACATGAGCCTCGGCGGCTGGCCGACCGACGGCACCGACCCGATGAGCCAGGCCGTCACCCGGCTGACCAACCAGTACCGGACCCTGTTCGTGGTCGCGGCCGGCAACTCCGGCCCCGGCGGCCAGACCGTCGAGACCCCCGGCGCGGCCACCGCCGCCCTCACCGTCGGCGCCGTCGACGCCGAGGACCAGCTGGCCGACTTCTCCAGCCGGGGCCCGCGCTCCGGCGACTACGCGATGAAGCCCGACATCACCGCCCCCGGCGTCGACATCGTCGCCGCCCGGGCCGCCGGGACCGCCCTGGGCGAGCCGGTCGGCCAGTGGTACACCCGCGCCACCGGCACCTCCATGGCCACCCCGCACGTGGCCGGGGCGGCCGCCATCATGGCCCAGCGCTGGCCCAGCTGGACCCCCGGCCGGATCAAGGCGGTGCTGATGGGGACGGCCAGCCCCAGCCCCTCGGCGAGTGTGTACTCCCAGGGCGGCGGCCGCCTGGACGTCGGCCACGCCATCGGCCAGCGGCTGATCGCCCGCCGGGCCAACCTCGACTTCGGCTACTTCCGCTACCCGCAGACCGGCGTCCGGCCGGTGACCAGGCCGCTGCTGCTGCAGAACCTGGGCGACCGCCCGACCACTGTCGACCTGCGGGCCGAGCTGGAGACCGAGGACGACAGCCCGGCCCCGGCCGGGATGGTCACGGTGACGCCGCCGCGTCTCACCCTGGCCGCCGGCGCCCAGGCCACCGCCCAGGTCACCGTCGACGTGCAGGCGGGCGCGGCCGGGCTGTACAGCGGCGCGGTGACCGCCACCCCGGCCAGCGGCCCGGCCGTGCGGACCCCGCTCGGCTTCTACAAGGAGCCGGAGCGCTACGACCTGACCATCAGGGCGATCGGCCGCGACGGCCAGCCGGCCGCCTTCGCCGACGCCGGGGTCCTGAACGTCGACAACGGCGAGCTGTTCGCCGACTTCCTGGTCTTCGACGAGGACGCCACGGTCACCATCAGGGTCGCGCCGGGCCACTACCACATCATGGGGTTCGTGTCCGGCGCGGACTTCGAGTCGCTCTCGATGGTCGGCGACCCCGAGGTCCGGGTGACCGGCGCGACCACCTTCGCCCTGGACGCCCGCCGGGCCGAGCCGGTCACGCTCGGGATCGAGGGGGTGGCGACCCACCCCAGCTTCGCCGACGTCGGCTTCACCCGGGTGGATGCCGCCGACAGCTACGGGCTCGCCTTCAGCTCCTCGGTCGGCGCCGAGGTGGCGTCCGGCGGGCTGTTCGCCGAGCCGACCGGCGAGCCGGTCCGGGTGGGCCAGTTCGAGGTGGAGCTGCGGACGCGGCTGCTGCCGGCCGGCGCCGGCTCGGCCGCCACCGCCCCAGCCCTGTACGACCTGCTGCAGTACGGCGGCCAGGTCCCGGACCCGCCCAGCTACGTCCTGTCCGCCGCCGAGCGGGCCCGGCTGGCCCGGACCGGCAGCCACTACCGCAACCTCAACGACAACGCCGAGTACCAGGACGTGCGGGTCGGCTTCGCGCCCCTCCAGTTCTTCGCCGGGGGAAGCTACGAGTCGATCGCCGTGCCCCGGACCCGGGCCGAGTACGTGAGCCCAGCGCCGATCAGCTGGCTGCACGACGCCGTCTGGTACCGGGGGGAGGCGTTCATCGACTTCTACGGCCCGGCGTTCGTCCAGTTCGAGCCCGCCCAGCAGACCGACGAGTGGTGGTTCGGGGCGCCCCTGCACGCCAACGCCTACGGAGAGCGCGGCGCCGACTCGATGTTCGTCGGCGTGGCCGACCTGCGCGACACCGGCGGCCACGAGGGCTACCCGTGGGAGTGGAGCGAGGACCCGGTGGCCGTCCAGGCCATGCGCCTGTACCGCCACGGGCGGCTGCTGGCCAGCGCCCAGGAGCCGTTCCTCCAGGTTGCGGTGCCGGCCGGCCGGGCCCGCTACCGGCTGGAGCGCGACCTGGACATGGACGGGCTGACCCGCCTGGCCAACGCCTCCCGGACCCGCTGGTGGTTCAACTCCGAGGCCCCGGCCGGCCAGGACGACTTCGGGCTGCCACCGCTCCTGGGGGTCGACTACCAGGCCGCCCCGCTCGGCGGCCGCAACGGCGCCGTCGCCGGCCAGCCCGTCACCGTCGACCTGAACGTGGCCCGCCAGGAGGGCGCCGAGCCGAGCGAGGTGGTCGCCACCGCCCTGTGGCTCTCGACCGACGACGGGAGCAGCTGGCGCCTGGTCCACCTGGCCAAGGTCGGCCCCGGCCACTACCGGGCCGTGATCCCCGGCTCCCGCCTCCGCTCCGGCACCTGGGTCAGCCTCCGCACCTGGGCCCGCGACGCCGGCGACAGCCGCATCCACCAGACCCTGATCCGAGCGTTCCCAGTTCGCTGAGAGATTGTGGCGGGTCCGGGCCCCCGAACCGGGGGTCGGCCGCGCTCGCCCCCGGGCGCCCTGCTAGCCGGCGGTTCGCTCCAGGCCGGCGGTGGCGGCTCCCTGTTCGAGGGCCTCCAGGCCGAAGGCGTCGACCGGGCCGAGGGCGCCGGTGTCCCGGACGCCGCCGCCGGCTGCTCGCAGGGCGCCCCAGGTGAGCAGCCTGGCGGTGAGGGTGTAGGGGTCGGGCCCGCGCAGCTGGACCCAGGCCAGCTCCCGTCCGCTGGCGTCGGCCGCGCTGGCCACGATCAGCGACCCGGCGCCGCGCCTGGCCGACTCGTCCGGCCCCTGGCCGGTCCGCCCGGCCAGCGGCCCGGTGGCGGCCCGGGCAAGTGCCCTGACCCCGGGCACCCGCGCCAGCGGCGTCCCCACCGCCGAGAGCACCTGCAGCGCCCGGGACCGCCGCCCGAACCACCCCAGGTACACCTCGACCTCCCGCAACCCGGGAGCGATCCGCGGCAGCGCGAGATGCTCACTGCCCCCATAGGTCACCGCCAGCCAGTCCCGCCCCCCGATCGGGAACGCCCGCACCCGCCGCGCGATCCGCTCCCGCCGCAGCTCCCCACCCCGCCACGCGAACCCCGGTTCCACCAGCAGCCCCGCCCCCGACGCCATGGTCCCGCTGCTGAACCCACCCCGGCCGGTCACGAAGTACCCGATGGCGACCCTGGTCGACGTTCGGGCCTGGGCGAGGGCGAGGGCGCCGGCCAGGTTGCCGGGGACGAAGTCGTACCCGAAGGCCGGGATCAGGGCGCAGCGGCCGGCGGCCCGCGGGCCGTACTCCTCGAACACGCGCCGCAGGAACGGTGGCTCACCGGTGGCGTCCAGGTAGGTGGCTCCGGCGTCGACGGCCGCCCTGACCGCCGGCTCGCCATGGACCATGAACGGGCCGACGGTGCTGACCAGCACGTCGCCGGGACCGACGAGCGCGCGGACGCTGTCCGGCCTGGCCGTGTCGGCCTCGGCCACAGGCAGGCCCCCGAGCCGCCCGGCCAGCGCCTCCAGCCGGGCCCGGTCGCGTCCGGCCAGCACCGGCCTGGCCCCGGCGGCGGCCATCGCCTCGGCCGTCAGCCGGCCGGTGTACCCGGTGGCCCCGAACAGCACGACCCGCGTCCCCGCGGGACCCTCGGACGGCATGACCGGGTCAGCCGTTCCCGTCGCCGCCGCCGTCGCCGAAGCGGAAGCCGATGACGATGGTGACGGTGGAGCCGCGCCCGACGGTGGTGCCGGCGGGCGGGTTCTGGAGGACGACCCGGCCGGCCTGCTGGGGGTCGCGGACCGGTACCTGCTGCTGGTTCACCTGGAGGCCGGCCGCTTCCAGCTGGGCCCGGGCGCCCCGGGCCCGGCGGCCGATCACGTCGGGGACCTGCACCTGGGCTGGCTGCGCCTGGGTCGTGGGCGCCAGGGTGGTCGGCGGCGCGGTCGTGGTGGGCAGCTGCGAGGTGCTCGGAAGCTGGGAGGTCGAGGTCTGGAGGGCGGTCGTCTCGACCACCCGCGCCCTGGTGGCCGTTGGCAGGGTCGGGGCCGACTCGGTCGCGGGCGGCGCGTCGACCAGCCGCGAGACCGTGAACGCGACCCCGACGGCCAGCGCCACCACCCCGAGCGGCACCAGCACCCACAGCCACCAGCGCCGCCGGCCCGGCGGCGGCTCGCTGTGGCGGGCCGCCCGGCCGGCGGTCACCGTCCCGCCGCCCATGGCCGAGGTCGCGTCGCCCGGCCCGCCCGGGTAGCCGGCCAGCGGCGGCAGCATCGTCGTGGCCATGGCCGCCGTGGCCGCGCCGGCGGCGGCCGGGCCGGCCGCGACCCGCTGCCCGGCCCTGACCCGCTCCAGGTCGGCCCGGAGCTCGGCCGCCGTCTGGTAGCGGTCCTCGGGCCGCTTGGCCATCGCCTTCAGGCACACCGCTTCCAGCGACGCCGGGATGTCGGGGTTGAGCAGCCGGGGCGGCGCCGGGTCCTCGCGAACGTGCCGGTAGGCGATGGCCACCGGGGTCGCCCCCCGGAACGGCACCGTCCCGGTGAGCATCTCGTACAGGCAGCAGCCGAGCGAGTACAGGTCGCTGCGGTAGTCGACCGCCTGCCCCTGGGCCTGCTCGGGCGACAGGTACTGGGCGGTGCCGAGCATGGCCGCGGTCTGGGTGAGCGTCTCGGAGGCGGCCGCCCTGGCGATCCCCAGGTCCATCAGCTTCACCCGGCCGTCGGGCATGAGCATGATGTTGGCCGGCTTGACGTCCCGGTGGACCAGGCCGCGGGCGTGGGCGGCGGCCAGGGCCGAGCAGACGTCGGCGGTGATCTCGGCCGCCCGGCCCGGGTACAGCGGCGCCTCGGCCCGGATCACGTCCTTGAGGGTGCGGCCCTCCACGTACTCCATGACGATGAAGTGGGTGCCGTCCTCGGACCCGGTGTCGTAGACGGCCACCACCCCGGGATGGGAGAGGCTGGCCGCCGTCTGGGCCTCCCGCCGGAACCGGTGGGCGAACTCCGGGTCGTGGGCGTACTGGGACAGCGGCACCTTGATGGCCACCCGGCGGGACAGGAGCCGGTCGCGGCCCTCGAACACCTCGGCCATGCCGCCCGCACCGAGCAGACGGCCGACCTCGTAGCGGTCCAGGAGCACCTGGGGGGTGGTGGTCATGGCGTCAGCAGCTTATACGTCCCAGTATGCGGACGTGGTTACCACCACGATGACGGACGGTTACCAACCACCCGTCCAGCCGCCGATGCGGCTCCGGTCAGTCGCCGATGGTCCGCTCCAGGAGGTCGCTGACCAGCTTGGGGTTGGCCCGGCCGCGGGTCTCGCGCATGACCTGGCCGACCATGGCCCCGAGCACGCCCCGCTTGCCGCCCCGGAACTTGTCGGCCAGGTCGGGGTTGGCGGCCACCACCCGCTCGACCACGGCCTCCAGCTCGGTGGTGTCGGAGATCTG
>JASLIH010000640.1 GCA_030152105.1 Actinomycetes bacterium | reverse complement strand
GGCGGACCCGCGACCGGAGCATGGGGGACCGTCGAGCGTCAAGGAGGCCCCCTCGGGGTCGGAGCTCAAGGGTGGACCGGAGGTTGAGGTCGAAGGAAGGCCTGACCGGAAGTCCGACGGTCCGCCCGCCCAGGATGCTGGTCGCGGGCCCAGCCCCGAGGCTGGGCATGGGCAGGACCCGCAGGTCAAGGGTGTTCCGGGTGCGCCGGGGCCACAGGTCAGAGCTGTTCCTGAGCCGAAGCCCGACCCCACCCCCAAGCCGGATCCCCGGCCTAACCCTCAATCTTCGGTCGAGGTTCGCCCGGACCGGACAGCAACGCCACCGGCGGACCCAGCGCCGACCGGAGAGGGACCCGGATCGGCCCAACGTGGTCGGGAGACCGGATGGGCGCCCAGTGGGCGTGGGGAGGCGGATGCTCAAGGAGCAGCGCCGGTCGTTCGTGAACCGGGGACGGAGGCAACCCCGAACCCAGCGACCGACCTCCGTTCCCCTGACCTCCGGTCCGAAGGTCCACCCCACCGCGACCCATCACGGCAGGAGCCGCCGGCGTCCCCTGGGACCGACCCATCGCCGGAGGGATCTCCCGGCTCCTCGGGGCGCGGCGCATCGCAAGTTGGGCGACCAGCATCGCCCGAAACCGGCGCATCGCAGGAGGGGTCTCCCGCTTCGCCCGAGCGGCCGTCGCGGGACGGTCCTCCCGCCTCGTCCGAGCGCGACCTCGGGCGGGAGCGGCGTCCACCTTCCCGGTTCGGCGACTGGTTCGGCGGCGAGCCGGCCGCTGCTCACGGTGGTGATTCGCGTCCTGGGCAGGACATCGCCGCCGTGGGTCCAGCAATCCTCTCCGAGCGCCCTGCCACAGATCCCGCAAGCCGGGCCCAGCAAGCCGAGGCCGCGCTCCGGCAGTCCGAGGCTCGGGTCCAGCGCCTCCAGGACCTCGCCCAGGCACCCGAGGTCCCCTCCCAGCTGCCGGAAGGCCCTCCTGAGGGCCCCTCCCAGCGTCTGGAGGGCCCTCCTGAGCGAACCGAGGGCCCTGCCCAGCGTCTGGAGGCCCCTGCGCGGCATCCCGAGGCTCCTGTCCGGCAACGTGAGGGTCTCGGCCAGCGGCCCGAAGCCGCTCTCCGGTCTCCCGACGCCCCTCCTCGCGAGCCCGAGGCCCCGACGCGGCAGCCGCAGGGCCTCGGCCAGCGCCCGGAGGGCCCTGCGAGGCCCGAGCCGCCGGCGGGGGCTCCGGGGCGACCCATTGATGGTGGTGGCTGGTCGGACGCCCCAGGGGGCGGTGGGGTGCGCGGATACCCGGCGCCGGCGCCGCCTCAGGCACCGCGGCGGCCTCCGGAACCTCCGGCTGGTGACCCCGGGCACGGGTACCTGGACCCGTCGGCTCGGGCGCCGCAGCGACCGGCGGCCCTGGAGCCTGGTGGGAACGTGCTCGGGTACGTTGAGGCTCCGGCGCAGCGACCCGCGCCGCCACCGGTCCGGCACCCGTTGGAGGTCCCGGGGACCTCGCAGCCGGTTCGGCGGCCGGTGCCGCGACCCGAGGTACGGCGGCCGCGACCCGGCGACGGGGATGACGGGCCCGATGGCGGGTCGAGGCGGCGACGCGCCGGGGCGGTGCCTGCCGACGAGGCGCCCGCTCCCAGGAAGGCGCGCCGGCGGGTCGGGCTGGTGGCGCTGGTGCTGACGGTGGCGCTGGCCAGCGGGCTGGCCGGCGGGGTGGTGGGGGTGGTGGCGAGCCGGAACCCGGACCTGTTCGGCGGGGGAGCCACGGCGAGCGCGACGACGGCAGGCGAGGCGGCGGCCGCGGTGCCTCAGGGGACGGCTGCCGGGCATCAGCTGCAGCAGGTGCTGGCGGCGGTGCTGCCGGCGGTGGTGAAGATCGAGGCGCGATCCGACAGCGGGAAGGCGACCGGGTCGGGGATCGTCTTCAACAACAACGGCTATGTGCTGACGAACGCGCACGTGATCGAGGGGGCCCGGACGATCAGCGTGACGTTGTCGACCTCCGAGCCGCTCAGGGCGCGGTTCGTCGGGCGGGACCTCAACTACGACCTGGCCGTGCTCAAGGTGCGGCGGGCCGGGCTGACCACGGCGAAGGTGGGGCGGGCGGCTGACCTGCAGGTCGGGGACGCGGCGATCGTGATCGGGAGCCCGTTCGGGTTCCAGAGCTCGGTCACCACCGGGATCGTGTCGGCGCTGCACCGGGTCGTGAAGGTGCCCGACGATGAGGGCGGCGGGGAGGGCCGTGAGCTGGTCGACGCCATCCAGACCGACGCCGCCATCAACCCGGGCAACTCGGGGGGAGCCCTGGCCAACGGGAACGGCGAGGTGGTCGGGATCTCGACCGCCATCGCCACCAACGGTGCCGGTGAGGCCAACGCCGGGGTCGGGTTCGCCATCCCGATCGACGAGGCCCTCGAGGTGGCCAGGTCGCTGGTCAAGCGCCGGCCGGTCGACGTGCCGTTCCTCGGAGTGGAGGCGGACACCGAGCTGACCCCGGAGATTGTCGACCGCTACCGGCTCGCCAACCGTGCCGGGGCGCTGGTCACGCGGGTGGCGCCGCGCGGCCCGGCGGCCGAGGCCGGCCTGCGCCGGGGGGACCTGATCGTCCGGCTCGGCGACCAGGCGATCCCGGCCAGGGACCAGCTGACCGTTGCCGAGCGGGGAGCCCGGATCGGCGTGCCGGTGCCGGTCACGGTCGTGCGGCGGGGCCGCGAGCTAATTCTGAAAATTACCCCGACGGAACGGCCCGGGCGGTAGGGGAGCGAGGATGTTCAACGTCGGGCTGGGCGAGATCGTGGCCATCGTGCTGGTCACACTGCTGCTGTTCGGCCCGGAGCGGCTGCCCGAGATGGCCAGGCAGGCCGGGCGGTTCCTGGGCAGGCTGCGGCTGACCACCCAGGACGCGCTGGACCAGCTCAAGGACGAGACCGACCTCAAGGACCTGAACCTGCCCGACCTCCGGATCGGCTCGCTGCGCTCCCAGGCCCGCGACTACGTCCGGGAGCTGATGGACGTCGAGGGCCAGATGGCCGAGCTGGAACGGGAGCGGGAGCAGCTCAAGGCGGCCCTCGACGCCGAGCAGAACGGCGACGGCCCCAAGGGAGCCGGCGAACAGGACGGCGCGGACGGAGATCCGGAGGCGAGCACCGCCGACCTCGGCCCGCCCCCGGTCGACCCCGAGGCCACCTAGGCCCGGAACCTAGGTCAGCAGCGTCAGGCGCTTGCCGACCAGGGAACGGGGGAGCGGTGGGAGGGCGGCCGCGATCGCGAGGAGGGACCGGCTGGCCGGGGCGTCCGGGTCGGACACGACCAGGGGCTTGCCGGCGTCGGCGCCCTCGCGGAGGCGGACGTCGATCGGGATCTGGCCCAGGAGGGTGGTGCCGAGCTCGGCGGCCAGGATCTCGCCGCCGCCGCTGCCGAAGATGTGGTGGCGCTCGTCGCAGGACGGGCAGATGAAGTAGCTCATGTTCTCGATCACGCCGGTGACCTTCATGCCGTTCTGCTGGGCGAAGTTGCCGGCCAGCACGGCCACCCGCTCGGCCGCCTCCTGGGGGGTCGTGACCAGCAGCATCTCGGCCCCCGGGAGCATCTGGGCCAGGGAGATGGAGACGTCGCCGGTGCCGGGCGGCAGGTCGGCGAGCACGTAGTCCAGATCGCCCCAGTAGACGTCGGTCAGGAACTGCTGGATGGCCCGGTGCAGCATCGGGCCCCGCCAGGCCACCGGCTTGCCCGGGGGCAGGAAGAAGCCGATCGAGATGACCCGGACCCCGTGCGCCTCCAGCGGCATGATCATGCCGTTGAAGCCGACCGGCTGGCCGGTGGCGCCGAGCATGCGCGGGACCGAGAAGCCGTAGATGTCGCAGTCGATCACCGCCACCCGGTGGCCCTGGGCGGCCAGGGCGGCGGCCAGGTTGACGGTCACCGAGGACTTGCCGACGCCGCCCTTGCCCGAGGCCACGGCCAGCACCCTGGTGGTCGACTCGTCGCCCCAGAAGGTGATCTTCTTCTGCTCCTGGCCGGCGCCGGGCCCGCGTAGACGGGTGACCATGGCCTGGCGCTGGTCCTCGGTCATGACCCCGAGGTCGACCTTGACCCCGGTGACGCCGGGCAGCGGTGAGACGGCCGCGGTGACGTCCCTGGTGATGCGGTCCTTGAGCGGGCAGCCGGCGACGGTGAGCAGCACCTCGACCACGACCAGGCCGCTGGCGTCGATGGCGACGTCCTTGACCATGTCGAGGTCGGTGATGGGGCGGTGGATCTCGGGGTCCATCACCTGCCCGAGCGCTGCCATGACCTCGTCACGCGTGACCATCAGCACGGTTCCCTTCTGAGCCGCCGGGCGAGACCGCCCGTCTCCTGCGAGTGTAGCGAGCACCGGGGCCGCCTCGCCGTTGGCGACCGGAGTAGGCTCGTGGCGATGGCCGACTACGACGCGATCGTCTGCGGCGGCGGCTCCAACGGGCTCGCCGCCGCCATCCGCCTGGCCGAGGCGGGCTGGTCGGTATGCCTGCTCGAGGCCAACGACGACCTGGGCGGGGCGGCCAGGACGCTCGAGTCCACCCTGCCGGGGTTCAAGCACGACTTCGGGGCCGCCTTCTTCCCCCTGGTCGCGCCGTCCCCTTCGATCGTCGGCCGCGACCTGGCCCCCTACGGCGTGCGGTTCGTGCACGCCCAGGTGCCGGCCGCCCACCCGTTCCCCGGCAACCAGGCGATCGCCCTCGGCCGCTCGGCGGTCGAGACCGCGGCCTCGATCGACAAGGTGCACCTGGGCGACGGGGCGGCCTGGTTCGCCCTCGACGAGGCCTTCGGCGAGGTCATGAAGCCGTTCCTCCGGGCCCAGATGCAGCGCTGGCCGTTCGAGGAGCTGGCCAAGGTGGTGGGGAGGCTGCGGCTGTCGGGCGGGCTCCAGTTCGCCCGCCTGGTCGTCTCGGGGGTCAGCGCGGTCGCCCAACGCTTCGAGTCCGAGCAGGCCAAGGCGTTCCTGACCGGCCCGGCCATGCACGCCGACCTCCAGCCCGAGGAGCCGGGCACCGGCATCTACGCCCTGCTGCTTTCCATGCTCGGCCAGCGCTTCGGCATGCCCGTGGTGGAGGGCGGCACCGGCATGATCACCGCCGGCCTTGAGGCCAAGGCGCGCGGGGACGGGGTCGAGATCCTGACCGGCCACCGGGTCGACCGGATCGTGGTCGATCGGGGTCGGGCGGTGGCCGTTGAGGCCGGCGGCGAGGCGTTCAGCGCCCGCCGGGCGGTCCTGTGCGCCCTGGACGTCGGGGCGCTGGTCCGGCTGGCCGGCCCGGAGTCGTTCCCGCCCCGGGCCCTCGCCGAGGTCCGCCACTACCGGCCCGGCCTCGGCACCTTCAAGGTCGACTGGGCCCTCGACGGGCCGGTGCCGTGGGCGGCCGAGGAGTGCCGGCGGGCCGGCGTCGTCCACGTCGGCGACACCCTCACCGACATGAGCCGCTCGGCCTGGGAGGCGGCCCACGGCCTGCTGCCGGCCAAGCCGACGCTGATCCTCGGCCAGCAGTCGCTGGCCGACCCGACGCGCGCCCCGGCCGGCAAGCACACCCTGTGGGGCTACGCCCACGTGCCGCCCGTGCCCACCGGCGACGCCGCCCGGCCGGGGGCCGACGCCGGCTGGGACCGCTCCTCGGAGTCGTTCCTGGAGCGGATGGAGGCGTCCATCGAGGCCCACGCCCCCGGCTTCCGCGACCTGGTCCTGGCCCGCAGGGCCTGGAGCCCGGCCGACCTGGAGGCGGCCGACGCCAGCCTGGCCGGCGGCGACATCTCGGCCGGCTCGTTCGCGGTCGACCAGCAGCTGCTGTTCCGCCCCGGCCCGTCCTGGTGGCGCTGGGGTACCCCGGTCAAGGGCCTGTACCTGGCCAGCGCCAGCGTCCCCCCCGGGGCCGGGGTCCACGGCGCCTGCGGCGACCTGGCCGCCCGCCAGGCCCTGGCCGACCGCGACCGCCCGCGCCTGCTGGCCGTGACGGCCGCCGCCGCCGGCGCGCTCACCGCGGCCACTGTCGCGGCGGGTCGCGCCCGCCGCCGCTAAGGACCCAACCAGCGCCTGGCTGGGGCCGGTCAGGCGCTGCCGACGCGCTCGGCCCCGGACTCGCCGAAGGACACCGTGACGGTGAGCTCGTCGGTGCCGCGGACCACGCGCAGGGTGAGGGTCTGGTCCTCGCCGACCTGGTCGAGGACCTCGTAGAGCTCGTCGGCGTCGGTGACCGGGCGGCCGCCGGCCTCGACCAGCAGGTCGCCGGTGTGCAGGCCGGCCCGGTCGGCCGGGCCGCCGTCCTCGACCACCCGCACCAGCAGGCCGTCCCGCTCGGGGAGGCCGACGGCGCGGCGCAGCTGCCTGGCCACCCGGGCCGGGGCGATGCCGACGCCGAGGCGGGGCCGGGCCGTCGTCTCGCCGCGGCCGAGGGCGTCCAGCCGCTGGCGCAGCTCGGCGTCGGCCGGCAGGGCCAGGTAGAAGCCGTCGCCCAGCCGGTTGGTGTCGATGCCGAGCAGCCGCCCGGCGGGATCGACCACCGGACCGCCCGAGGCGCCACGGGGCAGGGGAGCGGTGTGCTCGATGCTGCCGGCGATCCGGCGGCCCCGCGGCCCGCGGAAGGCCCGGCCAACCGCGGAGACCAGCCCGAAGGTGACCCGCAGCTGCCCGCCCGGGTTGGCCAGGGCGAACACGGCCGTCCCGGCCCGGGTCTCGGTGTCGTCGGCCCAGGCGATGGCCGGCGCCCCACCGGTGTCGACCCTGATCACGGCCAGGTCGGCGTCGACGTCGACCCCGGCCACCTGGCCCACGGCGCTGCGGTCGCCGCCGAACACGACCGTGGTCTCCTCACCGCGGATGTTGTGGGCGTTGGTGGCCACCAGCCCGTCGGCCAGCACCACCCCGGAGCCGCGTCCGCGACCCCTACCGATCCCGACCACCGACGGCCCGACCCGCTCGGCAACCTCGCGGACGGCCTGCTCCAGCTCGTCGAGCACGCTCATGCGCCACTCCTCCTGTGCTAGTAACTTGTTGATCGCAAGTTACTAGCGAGGAGAGGAAGACGCAACCGTGCCTGGCCCGTACGATGGCGCCATGACCGAGCCCGCAAGGACCACTCAGGCGACCACCCCGTCTGCGAAGACCGCGCCCGCGCTCACCTCGCCGCTGGAGGAGGCCACAGCGAGGGTCGGGGACCGCTGGACCCTGCTGCTCGTCCAGGCCCTGCTCGACGGCCCGCGCCGCTTCAACGAGCTGCTCGAGGCCCTCCCCGGCATCGCCCCCAACGTCCTGTCCCAGCGCCTCAAGCACCTGGAGCGCGAGCGTGTGCTGGTCAGCCAGCCCTACTCCCGCCGCCCGCCCCGGTTCGCCTACGAGCTGACCTCCTCCGGCCGCGAGCTGGCCGGCGCCCTCCGCCTCCTCGCCCAGTGGGGCGCCGACCACTCCGGCGCCCCCGACCCCGAGGGCCTGCGCCACCTCACCTGCGGCACCCCCCTGGAAGCCCGCTGGTACTGCCCCACCTGCGCCCGCCCGGTCGACGACAACGACGCCGGCGACCTGCGGTTCGCCTGAGCGGGCACCCGGGATGAAGCTGCACGACGGGGAGGTCGAGATCGACGCCCGGCTCGTCGGGCGGCTCGTCGACGGCCAGTTCCCCCGGCTGGCCGGCCTGCCGGTCACCGAGGTCCAGTCCACCGGGACGGTGAACGCCATCTACCGGCTCGGCGACCACCTCTATGTGCGGTTGCCGCGCGTTCGGGAGTGGGCGGACGGCCTGGACAGGGAGTGGCACTGGCTTCCCAGGCTCTCCCCACGCCTGTCGCTGCGGGTGCCCGAGCCGGTTGCGAAGGGTCGTCCCACGAGCTCCTACCCCTTCGCCTGGGCGATCTACCGGTGGATCGACGGCCAGCCGTACGCGGACGCGCTCGTGGACGACCAGCGTGAGGCGGCCAGGGACCTCGCGCGGTTCGTGGCCGAGCTGCGCCGGATCGATCCCGCGGGGGCGCCTCGCAGCGGGCGTCGGCCACTGGGCGAGCTCGATGCTGGCACGCGCGCGGCGATCACCTCGGCGGGGGGCGTCATCGACAGCGACTCGGCCATCGCCGCCTGGGAACGGGCGCTCGAGGCGCCAGTGTGGGACGGGTCGCCAGTGTGGATCCACAGCGACCTGCTCCGGCCCAACCTGCTCGTGCGCGGCGGCCGGCTCAGCGCGGTGATCGACTTCGGCGCGGTCGGGGTCGGCGATCCCGCAACCGACGTGATCGCCGCCTGGAGCGTGTTCGGCCCGGCCGGGCGGGAGACGTTCCGCAGCGCGCTGGGCGTCGACGACGGCACCTGGGAGCGGGCCCGCGGCATCGCGCTCCACCAGGCGGCGTTGATCATCCCGTACTACGCCGAGACCAACCGTGGGTTCGTCGCCCTGGCCAGGCGCACTGTCGAGGAGGTCCTCGCCGGCAACGGCGCGTGAGGTCCCGTCCTGGCTCAGGCGCGGTGGTCGACCAGGGCGGCGCGGTGCTGGAGGACGGCGGTGACCTCGCTCCGGAGCTGGGGCTCGCTGATGGGCTTGGGGATGAAGCCGGTGGCGCCGGAGGCGATGGCGCGGTCGCGGGTGTGGTGGTCGTCGTCGGCCGACATGACCAGGACCGGGGTGTCGCGGGCGCCGGTGCGGAGGATGGCCAGCAGCTCGCTGGGGTCGGCGCCGGGGAGGTCGAGGTCGACCAGGATCAGGTCGGGGTGCTCGGACTCGACCATCCGGAGGCCCTCGTCGAGGTGGCTGGCGGCGACGACCTCGTAGCCGTCGACCAGGACGGCGGCGGCGATCTCGGCGATGGTGCCGTCGTCGTCCAGGACGAGCACCTTGGGCGGGTCGGCCAGGGCGACGGTGAGCACGTCGTGGGCCAGGGTCACCGGGACCGCGCCGTGGCGGAGGGCGACGTTGCGGGGGAGCACGGCCAGCGTCTCCTCGGGGATGGGCAGGTTGCCCAGGTCGAGGAAGGGCAGGCCGAGCTGGTCGGAGAGGGCGCGCGCGATCGCGACCTCGTCGGCCAGGCCGAGGGCGGTGATGACCTCCCCCAGCCGCCGTCGACGGCCCTTGTCCTCGCGCTGGACGCGCAGCGCCTCGTTCAGCTGCGCGTCGGTGAGGACCTTCCCGGCGACCAGCACCTCGCCGAGCCGGCGACGCCCACCTGGCGCGCCGCCAGCGAGCCAGCCCGTGCCCATCTCGGCGGTTCTCCCCTCTCCTGGATCCATCTCGTCCTGTTCTATCGGCAGGTGGGGGCCTCGCGTTGACGGGTGGTGCCACGGCCGGAAGACTGGCCGCCATGAAGCTCGGGATCGCCCTTCCCCACTACGACATCTCGTTCCCGGACCAGCGGCCGGCCACCTTCGACCGGGTCGCCCGCTACGCCGAGCTGGCCGAGTCGGCCGGGTTCCACCAGCTCTGGGTCTCGGACCACTTCTGGCTCGACCTGAAGCGCTACGACGGCCCGGCCGGCCGCCAGGGCACCCCCGAGTGCTGGACCATGCTGTCCGCCCTGGCCGTGCTGACCAGCCGGGCCCGGCTGGGCTCGCTGGTCCTGGCCACCGGGTTCCGGCCCCCGACCCTGCTGGCCAAGATGGCCGCGACCCTCGACCAGCTGGCCGACGGCCGGCTCGACCTTGGGCTCGGGGCCGGCTGGAACGAGGCCGAGTTCACCGAGAACGGGCTCCCATTCCCCCGTCCCGGGGAGCGGCTGGCCATGCTCGAGGAGGCCCTCGGGGTGCTGCGGGCGCTGCTCACCGACGCCGAAACGCCGGCGTCGTTCAGCGGCCGCTACTACCACGCCGACCAGGCCCCGGTCCTGCCCGGCCCGGTCCAGCGGCCCCGGCCGCCGCTGTGGGTCGGGGGCAAGGGCGACCGGCTGCTCGGGGTGGTGGCGCGGGCCGCCGACGGCTGGAACATCTGCTGGGCGGTGACCGAAGCCGACTACCGGGAGCGGGCCGGGGTGCTGGCGGCCGCCTGCCGGCGGGCCGGCCGCGACCCCGGGGAGGTGCGGCGCTCGGTGGGGCTGAACACCCTGATCGGCCGGGACGCCGACGACCTGGTCCAGCGCTGGGGCCGCCTCAAGGCCCGGACCCCGAGCGGGGTCCTGGACGGGGTCGAGCTGCGCGACTGGGCCGCCTCCCGGCTGGTCGGCACCCCCGACGAGGTCGTCGCCCAGCTACGGGGCTGGGAGGGGCGGGGGGTCGAGCAGGTGATCAGCAGCTTCGGCGCCCTGCCGTTCTCGGTGTTCGAGGACGAGCAGCTGGAGCTGGCCGCCGAGCTGGTCCTGCCCCGGCTCGAAGGGCCCTAGGAGGCTCGTTCGCGTGCGGCGGGAGGACCGGACGGGGCCTCACTGGGCGGGACCTCAGAACCGGACGGCCAGGAACCGGAACTGGTGCCGGGCCGCCCGGGGGGCGTGCAGGTCGGTCCCGGCGGCGTCGAGCTCGACCCGGACCTGGGCGGCGGCGGCGGACCACACCTCGTCGGGCAGGCGCCAGTGGTAGGAGAAGACGCGGCCCTCGACCCAGGCCAGCGCCTCGGCATAGGTCTCCTGCTCCTCCCAGAGGACCGGCTCCAGCTCCTCGACCCTTCCGCCCATGGCCACCAGGCGCTCCCGGATCTCCTCCTGGGAGGCGGCGCCGACCACCCGGGAGGTCCTGTCGGCCGCGCCGGCCAGCTCCTCGAACCGGCTGATGACCTGGTCGCGGGGGCTGGCGCTGCCACGCTCGTAGCGCCCGCCACCGCCGTGCAGCAGCACGCCGCCGGGGGCCAGCACCCGCCGGGCCTCGGCCAGGGCCGCCTGCCAGTCCGGGACCAGGTGGAGCACGTGGACCTCGAGCACGGCGTCGAAGCAGGCGTCGGGGAACGGCAGCCGGGTGGCGTCGGCCCGCAGCAGCGCCGGGGGTGCCAGCCCGGCCGCGGCCGCCTTGGCCCGGTAGCGCTCCAGCATGGGCAGCGACAGGTCGATACCGACCGCCTCGCGGCCGCGGCGGTGCAGGGGCAGGGCGATCCGCCCGGTCCCGACCCCGATCTCCAGCAGCCGCCCGCCCGGCCTGACCGCCGCCTCGACCCGGTCGGCGACCAGCTCCTCCGCCTCGGGGCCGAGCCCACGGCTCTCGTCGTAGTACCCGGCGGCGCGGTCGAAGGCGATGCTCACACGACGGCTCCGGCCACCACCTGGGCGGGGGCGGCGTCGGCCGGGGGGAGGGGGCGGCGGGCGACCAGGCGCTCGATCCGGCCAAGGCGGCGGGTCACGGCCAGGCGCCGCTCCCACAGGTCGACGGCCACGCCGTCGGGGGTGGCCCTGATATCGACCCAGTTCACCGGGTAGGTGGGCACGAACACCGGCGGCAGCGACAGCCAGGCCCGCACCGGGACCAGACCCCTCACCCAGCAGCCGGCGTCGGCCGCCACCTGGTCCCCGGGCAGGCGGATGATGCCCGGCTCGTGGGTGTGGCCGGTGACCAGGACGGTCGCGGCCGGGTCGCGCCGGGCCAGCAGCTCGGGCAGGTCGCCCTTGCGGGCCTGGGCCTCGTGGACGGCCTCGTCGGGGGTGGGCAGGCCGTAGGCGGCCGCGGCCCGGCGGAAGCTGCGGCCGAGGAAGGTCGAGAGCAGGGCCAGCAGGGCCAGGTCGGTGAGCACGAACGACGACACCCAGCGGACCGCCCGGTTGCTCACGTAGGCGATCCGGCCCAGGTCGCCGACCAGCAGCCCGACGGCCAGGTTGAGGGCGATCGTCAGCAGCACCAGGGGGAGGGCGAAGTCGCGCAGGGCCCGGCCCATGAACTTGTAGAAGAAGTTCGACACCAGCCACCAGGGGACCAGCAGCCCCGGCCGGACGTTGTCGACCTCGTCAAGGGCGAACTGCGGGTAGCGCCCGCTGGCCGCCTCCAGGCGGTTCACGAACTCGCCGACCACGTGGTCGCCGACGGGCACGTCCAAGGGGTCGAAGGGGTCGGTGCGCCGGTTCCAGCGGTCGAGGGCGTCGCCATGCTCGGCCACCACCACGACCTCGCCGGTCCCCTCGGCCCGTTCGACCCGGACCCGGGCGTGGAGGGCGAAGGCGGTCACCCCGAACCGGTCGGCGACCAGCTTGCGGGCCGCCCCGTCCCAGGCCAGGGTCGAGTCGTGGTTGCCGACCAGGTACAGCAGGGTCGCCCGGGGCCTGGCCGCCAGGCGGCGCAGGGCGTCGCCGATCGGCGACGCCGCCGGGCCGTCCAGGACCCTGGCCACCCGCTCCTCGGGGGAGCCCTCGACCTGGAGCAGGTCGAGGATGTCGCCGCCGAGGGCGAGCAGCACCTGGCCAGGATGCCGCCGCAGGGAGTCGAGCAGCTCGCACAGCTCGGCGGTGGCCGCGAAGTCGTCGCTCGGCCCGGTGTCGGTCAGGTGCAGG
>JASLIH010000630.1 GCA_030152105.1 Actinomycetes bacterium | reverse complement strand
CCTGCGTCTCCCGCGCCAACCGGACGCCGCGGGTACCGAGGCGCGGGCGGCGCGGGATACTTTGTCAAGGCCCGAACGACGGTGCCGGGGTTACCGGGACCGTGACCGACCGCCGAGGGTGGAGAACCGCTGTGACCTATGTGATTGCCGAACCGTGCGTTGACGTGCTCGACCGTGCGTGTGTCGAGGAGTGTCCGGTCGACTGCATCTACGAGGGCGACCGCATGCTCTACATCCACCCTGACGAGTGCGTGGACTGCGGCGCCTGCGAGCCCGTCTGCCCGGTGGAAGCCATCTTCTACGAGGACGACGTGCCCGCCCAGTGGAAGGACTTCACGGCCACCAACGCGGCCTTCTTCACCGAGGGCGAGGACCCGCTCGGTTCGCCCGGCGGGGCGGCCAAGGTCGGCCCCCTGGTCCGCGACACCGACTATGTGGCCAACTACACGCCCACCGAGTAGCGCCTCCCAGAACGAGCCGTGGCCCCGGGGATCCCGGGGCCACGGTCGTTGTGGAAGCGGCTAGTGGACCGGGTGGGAGACCCGGCGCGAGCCGCGGATCAGGAGCCCGCCGGCCACCAGGAGCACCAGCCCCATGCCGAGCAGCAGCGGCGCGTGCGACCCGGTGAAGGCGAGGGTGTCCTCCGGCTTGCAGGGGGCGGTGAAGCGGCTGTGGGCCGCCACCACGAGCACGTTGCCGGTGTCCTGCTTCCACACCGTCGACTCCAGCGTCGGGTGCTCGCCCAGGTCCATCGGGATCTTCTTGTTGAAGGCGCCGTTGGCGTCGGTCTGGACGTTGAACTGGTTGGTCGTCTCCTGGCCGGTCTTCACGTCGACCACGCCCACGCGGACCTGCTCGTTGGCCGGCAGGCCCTTGCCGGTCACGATGAGCTCGGTGCACTGGGTGCACGTGAGCACGAGGGTCTCGGCGGCCCTGGCGGCGGGAACCGTCAGGATGAGGAGCCCGGCAAGCACCAGCAGGAGCTTGGCGAGCGTCTTGCTACGCATCAAGGTGATGCCTCCCTACGGCAGGCCTGGCTGGCGATGGTGTAATCCCTTAGCGCCAGGAACAGGCGTTCGTCACGGATGTTGCGGTTCAGACGGGAGATGACCTCGTCCCCCAGCTCGGCGGTCTCCACGCACTGCTCGGGCACGCTGACCACGGTCTTGGTCACCGTTGTTGCGGTGGTCGTGGGCACGACCGCGGTCGTGGGGCTCGCCACCGGGGCCGGCGAGTCCGAGCCGTCCGGGGCGAGCACCCAGCCGAAGGCGGTGCCCACCGACAGCAGCACCACCGCGGCGGCCACCAGCCGCCAGCTGGGACGCCGCCGCTCGACCGCCGGGGCCGGCGGGAGCACAGGCGGCGACGCCCCACCCTGGTGCTCGTCCGCTACCGCCGGGTCGAACAGGGAGCCCATGCGGGCGCCCATCTCGGCGAAGCTGCGACGGATCTCCTCCAGCTCCTGCTGCTGGCGTTGCTGCTCGTCGCGGTCGGTGGCCATGCGTTCCCTCCCCCCAAGGCATGGACCGAGCACTCCGGCGGCGACAGCGCCCTGGAGACGACCGGATGAGGTCATGGACCGGTCAGGACCGTATTGCCTTGCGAGCGGGAAGGTTACAACGTTCCCGCAGGAACCCTGCAAATCAGCAGAGCTAGCTTCTTCTGGGAATCCCCCCGCTGATCTGGACAACTGGGAGGACCCGCGGGGCCGCCCGGTCGCCGGTCAGCTCGACCGGCCAGCGGCCACGGGAGCGGGCGGCCAGCTTTGCCATCAGGGCCAGCGCCGCCGGGTCGTCCTCGCCCGGCCGGACGGTGATGACCCCGGCCGCGGTCGCCTCGCCCATCCAGTCCTCGCCACGCTGGGTGCGGACCACGGCCAGGGTCCAGCCGTCCCGCTGGCCGAGGCCGCCGGTGGCGATGTCGGCGTGCTCGGCCGCGAAGTCAGGGCAGAGCTTGCAGCCCTCGCGGGTGGCCTGCTGCAGCTGCTTCAGCGGGATCTCGACCAGCTCACCGCTGGAGCGCCGCCACAGCTGGAACCGGCCCTTGATGTTCACCTTGGCGATGTCGTCGAGGGGGACGCCGTAGCCCTCGGTGATCACCTGGCGCAGGCCCTCGTAGCCGAACGACTTGGAGCAGAGCAGCCCGAGGGTGATCTCGATCCGGCGCGCGTACTTGTTGACCCGCCGGGCCTGGAGGGTGCCGTTGATCGAGGCCTGGCAGCTCATGCCGACCAGGGCCAGACGCTTGAGCCCGCGCCGCTCGGCCTCCTTCATGGCCAGGGGGTTGGCCGCGTAGGTGTAGCGCGACCCGGCGGCCTCGAGCACCTCGGAGCGGGTGGTGGCCAGGAACGGCTCGCCGTCCCAGCGCCGGACCGACGACAGCCGCGAGGTGAGCGCGCCCTCGATCCGGCCCGTCTCCAGCCCCCACACCAGCAGGGCCGAGACCAGCCCGCCGTCCTGGCCGGCGGCCAGCACCGCCGGGTCGGCGGCCCGGGCCAGGAACACCCCCCGGCGGATCCCGGTGACCTCCTCGGGCTCCCTGGCCCGCCCGAACAGGGCCTGGTCGCAGTCGACCTCCCAGTCACGGAAGCGCGGGCAGGCCCTGGTGCAGATGTCGCAGCCGCGCTGGCCGTGGACGCAGTCGTCGGCCGCGGTCGAGAGCTCGACGTTGAAGGGGTGGTAGGTCTCGGTGTGGTCGTACTCCAGCACGTCCCGGGGGCAGGCCATCACGCAGGCCGCGCACCCGGTGCACAGGTTGGTC
>JASLIH010000627.1 GCA_030152105.1 Actinomycetes bacterium | reverse complement strand
ACTTCGCCAACCTCCGCCGGATCTACGCCCGACCCTGAAAGGAGGAGACATCGACGAGCGCGTAGGCGAGGAGCTCCTCTGGACCGCTGGGTTCGCCACCATCGTCGGGGTGCTGCTGTTCGCTCTGTTCGCTGGCCTCAGCTGGGCGGCGACCATGCTGGGCTCCTGGACCGGTAGCTTCTGAGGCCACCTGGCGCGCCGCGCCGCCTCCCCAGCCCGGCGGCCGCTACCCGGCGGCCGGCCTGGCTCCCTGCGTGCGCAGCCAGTCGACCAGCTCGTCGGCGCCGCTGCGGGCGGCCGCGTCCAGCGGGGTCAGCGGCTCCCAGGGCGGGATCCAGTTGGGGTCGGCGCCCCGTTCCAGCAGGTACTCGGCGCAGCGGCGCTGGCCGCCGTGGCAGGCGCCCCAGAAGGCGCGGCTGACCTCGTCGGGGGCCGGAGCGGTCCCGGCGAAGTAGCCCTCCAGCCGTTCCTGGAGGCCGAGGGTGGCCGCGTCGTCGATGGTGGTCCTGGCCCCTCGCTCGACCAGCCGGTGGGCGGCCCGCCACTGTCCGAAGGCCCGCGCGTCGGTGAGCGGGGTGCCGCCGGCGATGACCGCGCCGGGCGCCTCGATGTCGGCCCCGAGGTCGAGCAGCGCGTCCAGGACCTCGACGTCGTCGCTGCTGGCCGCCCAGTGCAGTGGGGTCTCCTCGTGGCTGCCGCCGCCGAAGCGGGCGTTGACCTCGGCGCCCGTCTCGACCAGCAGGGCCACGGTGGCCGGGCCGTTGGGGAAGTGGCCCGGCCAGTCGGTGGCCACATGCAGCAGGGTCCGGGTCATCCCGCCCGGGCGGTCGTCGCCCAGCCGGGCTGTGGCCAGCCCGGGATGGGTGGCCAGCAGCCGGGCCAGCCGCTCCTGGTCGCCGGTTCGGATCGCTTCGACCACGGCGACGGCGAGCGGGTCGGCCGGGTCGATGGTCATGTGGAGCGGCCCCCGCCAAGCAGGGAGCGCAGGGGCCGTGGCAGGGCCAGGCGGTCCTGCCAGCGGCCAGCGCGCTGCTCTCCGGGCCGGTCGAGGAAGAACCGCACCAGCTCGGCTGAGGCGTCGGGGCCGGCCGGGTCGGTGAAGGAGCCCTGGGGGCTGCCACCCGACCAGGCGTGGCCCAGCTTGTCCACCGTCCACCACTCGGCCACCACCTTGGCGTCACGGTCGCGGTAGACCCGCCGCGTCCAGTCCGGGCCGGTGTGGGTCTCGGGGGTGAGGGTCGCGCTCCACGGGCTGAGCAGCGCGGCGGCGTTCGCCGGAGCCACGGTGGTGTCGCGGACGCCCTGGAAGACGATCAGGGGGATGCTCTCGCCGTGGGCCCGGGCCTGGCCCGGCGGCCCCTCGCGCATGGCCGCGAACGCCGAGGGCACGTCGTGGGCCGCCCCGTGAACGAGGCCGGAGTGGATCCCGGCGGCCGCGTACAGGTCCGGGTAGGTGGCGGCCAGCACCGCGGCCATGGCCCCGCCGGCCGAGAGCCCGGCCACGAACACCCGTCCGGGGTCGACCCGGTGGGTTTCCATGACCTGGCGGGTGATCCCGGCCAGCAGCGATGGCTCGCCGGCGTCGCGCCGCTGGTGGGCCGGGAGGAACCAGTTCCAGCAGCGCTGCCCGTTGGCCTTGGCCGCCTGCTCGGGGTAGGCGACCAGGAAGGTGTCGCGCTGGGCGAGCTCGTTCATGCGGGTCCCGGCGGCGAAGTCGGCCGCCGTCTGCGTGCAGCCGTGCAGCATCACCACCAGCGGCACCGCCTGGCCGGTGTAGCCGCTGGGGACGTACAGCTTGTAGCCACGGGTCCCGGCCGCGTTGCGGTAGGAGCCGTCAAGCAGCTCGGTCCTCGGCTCGGGCCGAGGCCGTCGGGGGCCTGAGGTGGCGGCCGGGTTGAGGCCGGGCTGGCGGCCCAGGGACCCCTGGATCAGTGCGGTGGCCTCGGCCAGGCGCCCGGCGCGGGTGAGTCGGGTCGCCTCGGCCATCATGTCGTTGCGTTGGTCTGGCATAGTGCGGCGTTCCTTCTGCTCGGTGTTCAGATGATGCGGTCGGCCAGGGCCGCCTTGACCCGGGAACTGGCGCGCAGGGCGCCAAGGACCTCGACCGACTCGATGGTGGCAAGGGCAAGCTCGGGGGAGACGTCGTCGGCGATGCTGGCCAGCCCGAGGACCCGGATCTGGAGGCGCTGGCCGGCGTCGCGGACCGCCTCCAGGTCGCGCCGGGCGTAGTGCTGGACCCCCAGGACCAGTGTCTTGCGGGCCACCGTGCGGTGCACCGTCTCGGCGTGGGTGGCCAGCTGGGCCCGGATCGCGGTGCGGATGAAGTCGGTCCGGTTGGCGTAGAAGCCCTCCTGGACCAACAGGTCGACCTGGCCCAGGTCGACCAGGCCAAGGTTGATCGTGATCTTCTCGGTCTTTTCCGTCTCCGCCACACCCACCATCCCCTTACCATCCAGTGGGATGGTGGACTTGCTAGGGGAGGGCTGTCAACCCGGCGGGCAGGTCCACCGCCGCCCCGGGCGTCCGCACCCGGACCCGGGCCACCGGGGTCACCGCCACCGGCGGCGTGGCCAGCGGCGGTTGCCCGGCCGGCGGCCGGGTCCCGCCCGACCCGCCCGGATCCCGGACCGGCCGGGCCGAGCCGTCCGACCCCCGGCCCGGGGCCCCGGACAGGGCGGCGACGGGACGGCGATGGGCCCGGCGCGGGTGGCCGCGGTCCACCGAGGACGGCCCCTCGCTCTCGCCGGCCGGCGCGGCGGCCGGCAGGGGCTGGTCGACGACCGGCGGGGTGGCGGCGATCCCGACCGGGGGCGGCAGGTACTGGAAGATGCCCGGCAGGCGCCGGCCCGCGCCCGGCTGCGGCGGCTGGTCGACCAGGGCCATGACCGCGGCCAGGGCGACCAGGACCAGCAGCAGCCCGCCGTTGCGGATCCCGGCCGGCCGGCGCAGCCAGGCCCGCGGCCCGCCCCCTTCGGGGGCGTCGCCGCGCCCGGTCCCGCTCCGGTCGCCGATGCGCATAGATGGAGCGTCGACCGGTTCGCCGGTTTCCTTGACGCCGCCTCTTGCCCGATCGCCGGTTCCTGCCGACACCGCAGGAGAGGTCCCGACCCGGGAGATCGGCCCTGCGTCAGCTGATGCGTGTCGTCGTTGTCATCTCGGCCCTGCTGGGGGCCCTCGGGGTGGCCGCGCCGGCGGCCGCCGAGACGGCCGCCCAGTGCCACAGCGCCCTCAACCAGTACCGGGCCAGGGCCGGGCTCGACAAGGCATCCAGCAGCTCGATCCCGGCCCTGGCCGTGGCCGCCGGCAGGCACGCCGCCTACCGGGTCAACGTCGACCCGGGCGACTCGGTCCTGCTGGCCAGCCTCGGCCTGCCCGACCTGGGCCTGTT
>JASLIH010000626.1 GCA_030152105.1 Actinomycetes bacterium | reverse complement strand
CGCCGAGGTCGGCCGGGTCCTGGCCGGTCGCCGAGCCCGTCGACGCCCTCGGCGTTGAAGCGGTGCAGCCGCTCCCGCACCGTCTGGGGGTGGCAGCCCAGCCGTTCGGCGATCTGGGTGGTGCCCAGGCCGTCCCAGCTGCCGGTGATCATCTGGGCGCGTCGGATCCAGTCGCCGGGTGCGTGCCGGGCGCCGGCCAGCTTGCGGATGGTGCGCTCTTCGGCGGCGTCGACCGGTGGTCGGGCGTACAGCAGGACGGGCACGGCGGCTTCCTCCCCGGCGCGCACCATCGCGTAGCTGTCTACACGGGCACACCACCTATACCCACATTAAGGAACGTAGCACTATTGATCCTTTCACGTTAGGGTGACGTGGGGTGGGCTGGTGTGGGAGCATGCCCAGCTATGTCGACCAACCGCCGCACCCAGCAGGCGCGACAGCGGGGCGCCCAGTATCGTGCGGCCCGTCAGGCCCGGCGGGAACGTGCCGCCGAGCTGTTCGCGCAAGGCCGATCTCAGGCCGAAGTCGCCCACGAACTGGACGTCTCCCGCCAGAGCGCCAGCCGCTGGCACGCCGGCTGGCAAGCTGACGGCGCTGGGGCATTGCGTAGCCGTGGGCCGACTGGCCGGCGTCCCAAGGTCGCCGACGAGCAGCTGGAGTCGATCCAGCAGGCGCTGCTGGAGGGCGCGCTGGCGCATGGGTTCGCCACTGATGTGTGGACCCTGGATCGGATCGCGGTGGTCATCCAGGGGCTGATCGGGGTGATGTTGTCCAACCCCTCGGTGTGGCGGCTGCTGCGTGGGCGGCTGGGCTGGACGGTGCAGCGACCGACCCGGCAGGCCAAGGAGCGTGACGAGGACGCGATCCAGCACTGGGTGGCCCATGAGTGGCCGCGGATCAAAAAAGGGCCTGCGCAGAATCGGCCTGGCTTGTCTTCTTCGACGAATCAGGCATCTCGCTGATCCCACCGGTGCGCCGCACCTGGTCACCACGAGGGCAGACACCGCTGCTGCGGCATCGGATGGCCTGGAAGCGCGCCTCGATGGCGGCCGCGCTCGGCTACCGGCCCGACGGCACCAAGGCCCGGTTGTGCTTCCACCTGCAGGCTGACAGCTACGACACCGACAGCCTGATCGGGGTGCTGGAACAGCTGGCCGGCTTCTACCAAGGGCAGCGGGTGGTGCTGTTATGGGACGGGCTGAGCTCGCATTGGAGCCACAAGATGCGCGCCCACCTGGCCGCCCAGCGCGACTGGCTGACGGTGGAGCGGCTGCCCGCCTACGCCCCCGAGCTGAACCCGGTCGAGTATCTGTGGGCCAACCTCAAGGGTGCCGAGCTGGCCAACTTCGGGGGTGACACCGTCGGCGAGGTCGCCACCCACGCCCACCACGGCATCCAACGAGTCTGCGACAGCGACAGCCTGGTCGTCGGGTTCCTCGCCCACACCGGGCTGTCGCTCCATGACGAGCCGTCACCCTAAGATGAAAGGATCAATAAGACGTCGTTTCGCTCCCTTGAGCCGTTGCAGGATAATTGGGTGTTGGTGCCACACGACGCTGGCTCGCCTTGGCCGACGGTGACCGTCAAGCTGGCGTCGCGATGTCGAACCCACCGGGACAGCTGCTGCGGGCGAGGTCGGGTTGATGCGTGAGCCGCCTTCGCTGGCTGACGACACGATCACCACGGCGCTGCAGGCGAGCTTTGGGATGTCTGTGGCCGGGTTGGTCTTTCTTCCGGTCGGCAACGACGCCGCCTCGTGGGCCTACCGGGTCCAGGTGGCCAAGGGCCCGGTCTTGTTCCTCAAGGTCCGTGCCGGCGTGAACTCCATCCGGGGGGCGATGGTTCCCAGCCACCTCCACCGCCACGGGGTCCCTAACGTCCTGGCGCCGCTGGTGACCAGCGTCGGCGCGCCCTATGTCGTCGTGGACGGCTTCACCTTGGCGCTGTACCCGATGCTTGAGGGCCGGGTCGGCGCCGAGGTCGGGTTGTCACCGGCGCAGTGGCGCCAGCTCGGCGCCGCGGTGGGCAAGGTGCATGCGGTGCCGCCAACGCCGCAGCTTGCCCAGACGGTGGAACGAGAGGCCTTCCGACCGACCAGGCGCGAGTTGCTCGGCGGCCTGGAGGCGCTGCTGCCTGCAGCTGTGGGGGACCCGGTGGTCGGGGAGCTGGTCGGGTTCTGGCAGGCTCGGCAGGAGGTAATCGGCGCGTTGGTTCGCCGGGCGGATGCGCTGGGGCGGCAGCTTGCCCGCGCATCGTTCCCGCAGGTGCTGTGCCATGCCGACCTGCACACCTGGAACGTGCTGGTGGACACCGACGGCCAGCCCTGGATCCTGGACTGGGACGAGGCGATCCTGGCGCCCAAGGAGCGGGATTTGATGTTCGTAGTCGGCGGCATCGGGCACGGCCTGGTGGGACCCAGCGACACCGACTCCTTCTTCCAGGGCTATGGCCAGGCACGCATCGATCCGGGGCTGCTGGCCTACTACCGTTGTGCCTGGGCGGTGCAGGACATCGCCGCCTACGGCGAACAGGCCCTGATGGCACCAGGGCTGGGCGCAGCATCCCGGCGGGCGGCGGTGGAGGGCTTCATCGACCTGTTCGCGCCGGGCAACATCATCGACCTGGCCCAGGTGTCGGACACCAGCGGCCAGGCTGGTGCCTGAGGCGGTTGCAGGCTGTCGAGACGGGGCGGTTCGTGCTCCTAGGATGTGAGCCGGTTGCAGCACACGACCGCACAGGCCACCAGCACGAACGCGAACCACCGCCCACTGTCTCGGTCCCAGCGCACCTGCAGCCGCCGCCAGCAGCTTAACCATGACAGCGACCGCTCGACCTTCCAGCGGTGGCGCCCAAGCCGCGCTGAGGAGTCCACCCCACGCCGGGCGATCCGCGGCTGGATCCCACGATGCCGCAGCCAGGTCCGGTTGGCTTGGCTGTCGTACCCCTTGTCGGCATGCAGCTTGCCGGGCCGACGGCGCCGCCGTCCCGACGGCGTGCGGATCGGCGGGATGTCGTCCACGACCGCCTGGAACATGGTGGTGTCGTTGACGTTGGCCGCGGTCACCACCGCGGTCAGCGGCCGCCCGCCACCGTCGCAGACCAGATGCAGCTTGCTTCCAGGCTTGCCACGATCGACTGGATTTGCGC
>JASLIH010000617.1 GCA_030152105.1 Actinomycetes bacterium | reverse complement strand
TAGCGGCTTGACCAGGCCCGCTGCCCTGGGGGCCGCGATCGCCGACACGCCCGGTCGGTGGGGAGGGAGCCCGTGACGGTCATTCTAGCCATAGCCAACCATAACGACGGAGTCGGCAAGACGGTCACAGCGGCCAACATTACGGCGGGGTTCGCTCGCGCCGGCCGCCGCACCCTGGCCGTCGACTGCGACGCCCGGGCGCACCTGACCCGCTGGCTCCTCGGCCACGCTGACGAGGACACCGCCGACCTCGAGGCGATCGTCGCCGACGGCGCCGACCCGGCCACGGCAGCCCAACCCACCCGCGTGGCGGGGCTCGACGCCCTCCCCGCCACCCCGCGGCTGGCCCGCCTCGGCCGGGCCCTGGCCGCCGACGCCACCCTCATCGCCCGGGCGCTAGGGCGGCTGCGGCCCCGCT
The DNA here is from genome assembly GCA_030152105.1 of Actinomycetes bacterium. The sequence continues at coordinate 2,710 of JASLIH010000617.1, read as the reverse complement.
ACGACGCGATGGTCCTGGACCTGCCGTCCAGCCTCAGCCGCCTGACCGTCTCGGCGCTGGCGGCCGCCGACGGGATCGTGATCCCGGTCCCCGCCAGCGCGGTCGGCTTGCACGGGCTGGGCGGCTTCCGCGACTGGCTGGCCAGCTTCCGCCCCGACCGCATCATCACCGCGCCGGTGTGGGGCGTGCTGCTCACCCAGGCCGACCTGGACGAGCAGGGGGGGATGGGGACTCGGGTGGGCCGCGACGTGCGCGACGCCCTCGCAGACTTCCGGGTCACAGGGGCGCGGCTGCTGCCGGTGCTGGTGCCTCGCCGGGCCGGGGTGGACGACCTCGTGGCCCAGCGGCTGCTGCTTGGCGACCCGGCAGCCCATGCCGGGCCGGGGCGAGACGTGGTCGACGCCTATGCCCGGCTGGTCGACTACCTGCTGGAGCGGGTGCCTACGGGGAAGCCCTCAGCTTCAACGGACCCTTCGTCGACTGGCACGCCAGCTGAGTAGACGATCGCGCTCATTGCCGACAAGGCCAACACCCGACGCCGCCGCGAGCAATGAGGCCTGACCATGGCCGTCTGCACCCACCTGGACCAGATCAAGCTCATCGACCCAGCCGGTCCCATCGAGGGCTGCCAGGAGTGCCTCAAGACCGGCGGCCGGTGGGTGCACCTGCGGATGTGTGAGACCTGCGGCAGGATCGGCTGCTGCGACTCCTCCCCCAACCGCCACGCCAGCCGTCACGCCCGCGCCGACGGCCATCCGGTGGCCCGCTCGGTCGAGCCCGGCGAGGAATGGAGCTGGTGTTACGTGGACGAGGTCGGCTTCGCCTTGGACACGCGCGACTGATCAGGCGCCGGCATCGCAGACAGGCTGGGTGAGCTGCGGGACGCATGGCTGCGCGGTTTGGGCGGGTGGAGCCGCGTTGCGGCGAGCCGGGTATCACCCGTGTCGGCCCGCCGTCATCGGCTGCTGCGACGCCCGGCAGTTCAGCGCGGCTCACCTGGGTGGCCGGCCAAGTGGCGGGCGGATGGGTGCGATGGCGGGACCGCCGTGGTGGCGCGGACCCGACCACAGCGCTGGAACCGCGTCGACCGCGGCGGCGACGGCGTAGGCGGCCTGCTCGTAGTTGATCCGCCAGCCGGCGAAATCCGCCCACGCGTCGGCGGGCTCACGCTCGATCGGGAAGTCGACCTCGCGCATCCGGGCGACCGCGTCGAGGAACTCTTCGTAGCTCAGGCTGATCCGGCCACCCGGGTCGGCTTCCTCGGGCACCGCAAAGCCCATCGCTCGGGCGATCTGGGTGAAGCACGTGAACCCGCTCCGCAGACACAGGCGAGCCGGGACCACCGGGGCCGCTTTGGGGGACAGCGCCAGGAACAGGGCGGCGGAGTCCAGCACCGCCAGCAGCCCAGTCACCCAGGAGGACAGCGGCCGGGGCGAGCGGAACCGCACCAGCGGCAGGTAGGTGGTATGGCTTTCCGTGACGTCGGCCGCCCAGCGTTCCCACCGGGCATACAGGTCGGGCAGCGTATCGATGGTCGAGGTGCCTGATCCCAGCGCGTAGTGGGTGCGTGCCAGAAGTTCTGGGCCCCATGACGGCACCCCGGCCCGCGCGTTCAGCAAGGTCACCTCGGTCTCTCTGCGGTTGAACGCCGCGTACAGCGTCGGCAGGTAGGCGATCTGCAGGGTCACAATCACCAGGCCGGTCGCTGCGGCGGCGAACACCACTGCCGAGGGCGCCCCTCCCGGCTCCCTGAACCCGAGGGTGAACAGCGATGACCCGGCGACGATGAACGCCGCCCCCAGGCCCCCAGGGACCAAGGGCCACAGCAGCAACCCGTACCCAAGGAACGCCACCCCCAGCCAGGCCGCCAGCTGCATGAGCAAGATCGCCGCTGCCTGCCTGACCAGCACCCGGTCACGCCGCCGGAAATCGGCGATTGCCCTGGTCACAACACTGAACGCACCGTTCACGAACCGGTCTACCCAACGGGTCAGCCGGCTGCCCACCGGACGGGGCACGATCAGCGTGCCGATCACACTGCCCCACACCGCGAGCACGAGCAGACCGCCGACGACTGCGGCCAGCCAACGGCCGATCAGCGGCACCACCATGACTCCTCCCAGGTAGTGGCCTGGTCCTCCGGCCGCACTTGCTGTTCGCGCGGCGCTGATGAGGATGCGCTTTTTCGCAGTGCGGGTCTGGACCGGCAGGGCTGGCCGGCAGGATCATGCCTCATTACTGAGAACAGAACGAACCAGCCAGGTTCCCCTGACGGGTAGGGCGACCGGAACCCAGCCCGTGGGAGGTGCACATGACCTCTGAGCCACTGCCAACTGATGTCCTGCAGGACCGGCTCGACGCCGAACGGGCCGCGCTGATCCGGGAGTTCGCCGCAACCACTCCCGCATCGGTCGTCGAGGGGTACGTCGCCTCGGTGGTCGCGCAGTACAAGGACGCGCAGGTGCTGAGCTTCGTGCCGATCCTCGTTCGCCGCCACGTCCGCGAGCAGCTGCTTGCCCGCACTCCCGGCAACCCAAGCCCCGCGGGACGGACCCCACCAGCCCAGACAGCAGCGTCGTCCCAGCCGTTCGGGCAGGTGGCGGGCCGGCGCCGGACCTAGGCGACCAGGTAGGTCTCATAGATCACGCTTCGAGCTTGGCGGCCACCGACGCTGATGAAGACGCCCTTGTTGAGCCAGTCGAGATCGGGC
>JASLIH010000619.1 GCA_030152105.1 Actinomycetes bacterium | reverse complement strand
GCACACGACGGCCCCGGCCAGGTCGGCCGGGCCGCCGTACCCGCGGCGGTGCACGGTGACCCGCGGGTCGGGCTCGAGCCGGTCGAGGGCCGCCTCGGGGCCCTTGGCGATCACGGTGACCTCGGCCCCGGCGACCAGCAGGCCCTCGACCTTGCCGGCCTCGACGGCGAACTCGCCGATCACCACCGCCGGCCGGCCGGCCAGCTCCAGCAGCACCGGGTACCCGAACGCCATCACACACCCCCGGCGACGCCGGCCCGGTCGGCCGGCCGGGACAGGGCGGCCAGGGTCTCGGGCGGTTGGCGACGCAGCCAGGACTGGAGGGTCTGGCCGGGCTGGCGCTCGGCCAGGTAGCCGGCGACCAGGCCCCGGACCACGGCGCCGGTGTCGGTGGCCGGGACGCGCTCCCGGACCCGGTGGCCGAAGGCCAGGCCCTCGCCCAGGTCGCCGCCCAGGTGGAGCTGGTAGTTCCCCTCGCCGGCCGACTCGCCGCCGGCCAGGCCGATGTCGGACAGCTGGTAGCGGGCGCAGGAGTTGGGGCAGCCGTTGACGTTCACCCGGACCTTGGCGTCGAAGCCCGGGAACGCCTTCTCCAGCTCCCGGACCAGCTCGACGGCCGGCTCCTTGGTCGGCACCAGGGCCAGCTTGCAGAAGGTCAGGCCGGTGCAGGCCATCGCCCCCCGGTGGAACTCGCTGGGGGACGACGGCAGGTCGAGGGCGTCCAGGCGGGCCACCGCCTCGGCGACCCGCTCGTCGGGCACGTCGAGCACGACCAGCTTCTGCTGGGTGGTGAGCCGGACCCGGGCCCCGCCCAGCTCGCGGGCCAGCTCGGCCACCGCGACCAGGGTGTCGCCGTCGGTCCGGCCGACCAGGGGCGCGGTCCCGATGTAGTTGGCCCCGTCCAGCTGGCGGTGGACGCCGACGTGGTCGCGGTGGGCCTCGGGCGACGGCGGCGCCTCCGGGCCGTCCTCCAGCCGTCGGCCCAGGTAGTCGCGCTCCACCACCTCGCGGAAGCGCTCCGGCCCCCAGGCGGCGAGCAGGAACTTGATCCGGGCCCGGGTCCGCTTGTCGCGGTTGCCGTGGTCGCGGTAGGCGGAGGTGATGGCGGCGACCACCTCGGGCGCCTCGGCCCGGGGGATGAACACCCCCAGCCGGTCGGCGAACCGGGGGCTGGACGACAGGCCTCCGCCGACCAGCAGGTCGAAGCCCTCGCGGCCGTCGGGGTGGACGTGGCCGGCCAGGGCCAGGTCGTTGACCTCGGGCTGGGCGCAGCGGTGACGGCAGCCCGAGACCGACATCTTGAACTTGCGAGGGAGGTTGGAGAACTCCTTGGTCCGGGCCATGCGCGCCTCGACGGCGAGCAGGTCACCGGTGGCGTCGAACCACTCGCCGGCGTCGACCCCGGCCACCGGGCAGCCGAGCACGTTGCGGACGGTGTCCCCGCACGCCTGGAGGCTGCTCAGGCCGATCCGGTCCAGCTCGTCGAGGATGGCCGGGACCTCCTCGATCACGATCCAGTGGAGCTGGATGTTCTGGCGGTCGGTGACGTCGGCCAGGTTGCGGCCGTGGACCTGGGCCAGGCGGCCGATGGCGGCCAGCTGGTCGCTGGTCAGCGCGCCCCCGGGGATGCGGATGCGCAGCATGAAGTGGCCGTCGGAGGCCGGGCGCTGGGTGTACAGGCCCCACCAGCGGAACCGGATGTTGAGGTCGTCGGGGTCGATCGAGACCAGGCCCTCGCGTGCGTACCGGTCGATGCGGGGGCGCAGGTCGAGCGGGTCCAGCGCCTCCTTGATGTGCTCGTTGCGGTTGCGCCGGTCCTCAGCAGCCATTGGTGGTCTCCCAGGTGCGGGCGTTGACGTCGGCCCGCAGCCGGCCCAGGGCGGCCGAGAAGCGGTCGTCCGGGCTGGCCGGGCCGCCGCCCAGCCGGGCGTGCAGGCCGCACTCGCGGTCCTGGTCGGCCTCCCACCACCAGCGCCCGGCCCGCTCGTCCTCCCCGGGCCGGGTCGGGCGGGTGCAGGGGGCGCAGCCGATCGAGGTGTAGCCCTGGGAGTACAGCGAGCTCACCGGCAGCCGGTGGCTGCGCACGTACGCCCAGACCTGCTCGCGGGTCCAGTCGGCCAGCGGGTTGAGCTTGAGGATGCCGCCGTGGGCGTCGTCCCGCTCGGCCTTGGCGATGCCCCCACGGGCCCGGCCGCCGTCGCGGCGCAGGCCGGTCGACCAGGCCTCGACCCCGGCCAGGGCGCGGTCGAGCGGAGCCACCTTGCGGACGTGGCAGCAGAGCCGGCGCAGGGCCGGGTCCTTGTGGAACAGGTTGGGGCCGTGGCGGGCGACCATGGCGGCCACGTCGGCCGGGTCGGGGGTGACCACCTCGACCTGGAGGCCCATGCCGGTGCGGACCGCCTCGATGACCTCGTAGGTCTCCTCGGGCAGGCGGCCGGTGTCCAGGGTCAGGACCCGCACGCCGGGGTCGATCCGGCGGGCCAGGTCGAGCACGACCATGCCCTCGGCCTGGAAGCTGGTCACCACCGCGAACCGGTCGCCGAAGCGCCCGACGGCCCAGGCCAGCAGCCCGTCGGCCGGGAGGCCGTCGAGGTTGGCGAGGTCGGGTCCGTCTAGCTGGGAATCAAGGCCGTGCGGCCAGGTGGTGGCGGTCGCCGCCACAGGCGAGCTCCTCTCGACACGCTCGGGTCGGGGGGTCCAGGCCCGGTCGGTCGGAAAGCACGCGAGCTACATCGTCACACGGCACGACCGCCGAGCCCTGGGACACGCGCAGGACACCACCCACCCGTGGTCGAGGGCGCGGTTGCGGGTCAGCAGCGTGGCGGTCATGGCGTGCCACGGTAAGGTACAACCGACCTGATCGGCAACACCCAAACGCGAAGGAACAGCCCGTGCCCCGCATCCTCTCGGGCGTCCAGCCCACCGGGAACACCCACCTCGGCAACTACGTGGGCGCCTTCCGGCAGTGGGTGGACATGCAGCACGACTTCGAGGCCTTCTACCCGGTGGTCGACCTGCACGCCATCACCCTGCCCTACGACCCCGGGGAGCTGGCCGACCGGACCCTGGAGGTGGCGGCCATCCTGCTCGCGGCCGGGCTGGACCCGGACGTCTGCACCGTGTTCGTCCAGTCGCACGTCCCCGAGCACACGGAGCTGGCCTGGCTGTTCAACCACCTGGCAACCGTCGGCGAGCTGCGCCGCATGACCCAGTTCAAGGCCAAGGCCGAGGCCGGGGGCGAGGGCGCGCTGCCCGCCGGCTACTTCAACTACCCGGTCCTGCAGGCCGCCGACATCCTCATCTACCAGGCGGACCGGGTCCCGGTGGGGGAGGACCAGCGCCAGCACCTGGAGCTGACCCGCGACGTTGCCGAGCGTTTCAACGCCCGCTTCGGCCACACCTTCGTCGTCCCCGAGGCCTACATCCCCGAGGTCGGCGGCCGGGTCATGGACCTCCAGGTGCCGACGGCCAAGATGTCCAAGTCGAGCGCCTCGCCGGCCGGGCGCATCGAGGTGCTCGACCCGCCCGAGGCCATCCGCCGCAAGATCCGCTCGGCCGTGACCGACTCGGGCCGCGAAGTGCTGGCCCGGCCGGACAAGCCGGCCATCTCCAACCTGCTGGAGCTGTTCTCGGTGGCCACCGGGACCAAGGTGGGGGAGCTGGAGCAGGCCTACGCCGGCCGCGGCTACGGCGACTTCAAGGCCGACCTGGCCGACGCCCTGATCGCCTTCCTGGCCCCGGTCCGGGAGCGCTACCAGGAGCTCCGTGGCGACCCGGCCCGCCTTGAGGCGATCCTCGAGCGGGGCGCGGCCAAGGCCCAGGCCATCGCCCGCGAGAATCTCGCCCTGGCCAAGGATCGCATGGGCTTCCTCTCTCGCAGGTCGGTCGACGGCACGGGCGGCTCGACCTCCAGCAGCCCCTGATCCATGTGAGAGGAGCTCGCTCCCCCCACGCCCCCCCAGGAGCGCCTGTGCCATGGTCAGCCTGATCCCATGACCCGCCTCCGGCTGGGGGTGATCGCGCGGCTGCCCGAGCCTCTGGCGATCCACGTGCAGGCGTGGCGGCGGGCGCTGGGCGACCCGGCGGCCGAGCGGATCGAGCCCCACCTGACCCTGGTGCCGCCCCAGACGGTGGCCGAGCGCGACCTGGACGGGGCGGCCGCCCTGCTCGAGCGGGCGGCCGCCGAGGCGGTGCCGTTCCTGGTCGAGCTGGACGGGGCGGCCACGTTCCTGCCCGACAGCCCGGTGGCCTACCTGGTCGTGCGCGAGGGCGGGCCGGCCCTGGCCCATCTCGACGCCGTCCTCCAGGCACCGCCCATCGACCGCCGCACCCACCCGTTCCACCCGCACGTGACCATCGCCCAGGACCTGCCGGCCGACCGGATCGAGGCCGCCGCCGCTGAGCTGGCCGGCTTCCGGGCCGCCTTCCCGGTCCCCGAGCTGGCCCTGCTGCGCGAGGACAGGGACAAGGTCTGGCGGCCGCTGGCCACCGTGACCGTCGGGGCGTCCACAGCCATCCGCGAGGTGCCGTTCACCGAGGCGGCCAGCGCCGCCCTGCTCCTGCTCGACCGGGCCAGCGGACGGGTCCTGCTCGGCCTGCGCACGCGCGACCATGGCCGCCGCTACCCGGGGGCCTGGGACGCCGTCGGCGGCAAGCCCGACGAGGGCGAGACGCTGCTTGAGGGCCTGTCCCGCGAGGCCCGCGAGGAGGCCGGGATCGAGCCACTCGACCTGACCGCCCTCGGCTGCTTTCACGACGGCGACCGGGCCGACGCCTACTTCCTGGTCACCACCTGGAAGGGCCGGCCGGCCAACCACGAGCCGGCCGAGCACAGCGAGCTCGACTGGGTGCCGCTGCACGAGGCCGGCCGGCGCCCACTGACCCCGACGGCCAGGGCGGCGGTGGCCCGGCTGGCGGCACTGCTGGCCTCCGGGCATCGACTGCATCCGCCCGGGTGATATGCGATAACTCTTCCCGCAGAGGGGTAGAAGGTCACCATCCCAATGACAACAGCAAGGGGGGACTGCCTTGGCACTCCAGGACCCGCCTTCGGGCGCGCGGGCGACCACACGGCCCGCCGGGGCTGCGCCCACCGAGGAGCCATCCACCGGTGAGCTGCTGAAGGGACTCGCCGACGACGCGACCACGCTCATGCGACAGGAGATCCTGCTGGCCAAGCAGGAGCTCCAGGAGGGCCTGGCCGCCAGCGCCAAGGCGAGCGCCATGCTGGTCGCGGCCGGCGTGCTCGGGCTGTACGCCTTCGGTTTCCTGCTCTACACCGTCGGCGAGGCGATCGGCGGGCCGCCCTGGCTCGGGTTCGCGATCGTCACCGCGGTGCTCCTGATCGTGGTGGCGGTGCTCGGGCTGGTCGGCAAGAACCGACTGGCCGCCTCCAAGGTCGCTCCGGAGAAGGCCAGGGCCGAGCTCCAGACGACCGCCAACGAGCTGAAGGAGGAGATCACGTGGGGGAGACCTCAGCAGCAACCGCCCGAGAGGTAGAGGAGACCCGCCGGCAGATGGAGGACAAGGTGGCCAAGCTCTCCGAGCGCGCGCCGGAGGAGGCCCGCAAGCTCCTGAAGCGGGTCGTGTTCGGCATCATCGCCAGTCTCGCGGTGCTCATGGCCCGGAAGCTGGTCGACAAGCTCTGGGAGCGGGCCACCGGCGAGCTGCCCCCGACCAAGATCGACGACGACGACGACTGAGGCCTGACCGAGAACGGGCGCCGGTCGCTGGCCGGCGCCTTTTCTCTTGCCCACAGATTTCATTCGTCGTAGACTTCATCCGACGGTGAATTCCTTGTCCCGGAGGTGGCGTCGGCATGTGGGCCATGGCCATGAAGGAGTTCCGCCAGATGCGCCGGGACCGGCGCACGCTGGCCATGATGATCCTGCTCCCGGTGCTGCTCCTGGTGGTGTTCGGCTACGCGGCCAGCTTCGACGTCGACCAGGTGAAGACGGTGGTGGTCGGCCCACGGGCCGAGCAGGTGGCGGCCGCCCTGCCCGAGCGGCTGGACGTCGTCCGGGTCGCGCCCGGCGCGGGCCGCCGGGACGCCGTCGAGGCCCTGCGCGACGCCGACGCGGCCGTGGCGGTGGTGACCGGCGACGCCGGGCAGCCTCAGGTGCTGGTCGACGGGGCCGACCTGTTCTCGGCCCGGTCGGTGGTGACCGAGCTCCGGGGCCGGCCGGGGCTGCCCACCCCCGAGGTGCTGTTCAACCCGGGCCTGGAGACCTCGGCGATCATGGTGCCCGGCCTGATGGGCGTGGTGCTGGTCTTCGTCGGGACCATCGCCACCGCCCTCGGGGTGGTCCGCGAGCGTCAGAGCGGCACCCTGGAGCAGCTGGCCGTGATGCCCTTCAAGGCCCGCGACGTGCTCGCCGGCAAGCTCCTGCCCTACCTGGGGGTCGCGGTGGTCGACCTGGCGGTGATCGTGGCCGTCGGGGTGCTGCTGTTCAACGTCCCCTTCCGCGGCTCGCCGCTGGTCTTCGCCTTGGGGGCGATCGAGTTCCTGTTCGTCACCGTCGGCATCGGCGTGCTCATCTCGACCGTGTCCGAGACCCAGGGACAGGCCATCCAGCTGGCCATCCTGACCATGCTCCCCCAGATCCTGTTGTCCGGGCTGATCTTCCCGCTCCAGGCCATGGCCCCGGGGGTCCGCTGGATCGGCTACCTGCTGCCCCTCACCTACTTCGTCCAGGTGGCCAGGGGGGTGATGGTCAGGGGCGCCCCGTTCGAGGCCCTGCTTCTCCCGCTCGGCATGCTGGCCGTGCTCGGCACGGCCGTGTTCGGCCTGTCGATCGCCCGCTTCCGCCGCGACCTGGCCCCCGCCGGCCGGGACCACGGCGCGGACGCGGCCGACGTGGACCAGGACCAGGCGGCCACTGCCAGGGCGGGCGCCCGATGAGCCCGGAGGGGACGAGCTGGGGCTGCCGGCGGCTCGGGGTCCGCTACGGTGCCACGGTCGCCCTCGAGGAGGTGAGCTTCGAGGTGGCCGCGGGCACGGTGGCCGCCGTGGTCGGGGGCGACGGGGCCGGCAAGACGAGCCTGCTGCGGGCCCTCGCCGGGACCGTCCGGCCGGCCGCGGGCACGGTCCGGCGGCCGGACGAGCGCCGGCTCGGCTACGTCTCCGCCGGCCCGGGCATCTGGACCGACCTCACCGTCGACGAGAACCTCAGCTTCTCCGGCCGCGCCTACGGCCTGTCCGCCGGCGAGCTCGACCGGCGGGTCGGCGGGCTGCTGGAGCGCACCGGCCTGGCCGGGGCCCGCGACCGGCTGGCGGGTCGGCTCTCGGGGGGCATGCGCCAGAAGCTGGCCCTGGCCATGGCCGTCGCCCACGAGCCGGACCTCCTGATCCTGGACGAGCCGACCACTGGGGTCGACCCGGTGAGCCGGGCCGAGCTGTGGCGGCTGCTGGCCGCCTCGGCCGCCGGCGGCGCGGCCGTGGTGGTGGCCACCACCTACCTCGACGAGGCCGAACGGGCAGCCACCGTGCTGGTCCTGGACCGCGGCCGCAGCCTGCTCGCCGGCACCCCCGACGAGGTCGTGGCCGCCACCCCCGGCCTGGTCGTGGACGCGGCCACCCGCCCCGACGGCATCCCGTCCTGGCGCAGGGGGTCGCGCTGGCGGGCCTGGTCGCCCGGCGGCTCGACCCCGCCGGGCACCGGCCTGGCCACCCTCGACCTGGAGGACGCGGTGATCGTGGCCCAGCTCCGCGAGGACCAGCGGTGGGCGGCATGACCCCGCCGGAGGGGCCGAGGGAGGTGTCCGGGGGCGCCCCGGTGGCCCCGGAGCTGGCCGCCGCCCAGGGGGCGACCAGGCGGTTCGGGGAGCTGCTGGCCGTCGACGGCGTCGACCTGGCGGTGACCGCCGGCGAGGTGGTCGGGCTGATCGGGGCCAACGGCTCCGGCAAGACGACGCTGATCCGCATGCTGCTCGGCCTGCTCGAGCCCACCGCCGGCCGCGTCCGGCTGTTCGGCGAGCCGCCGTCGCGCCAGACCCGGGCCCGCCTCGGCTACGTGCCCCAGTCCCTCGGCCTCTACGACGACCTCACCGTGGCCGAGAACATGGCGTTCTCGGCCGCCGCCTACGGGAGCCAGCAGGCCGTCCTCGAAGGCGAGCTGGCCGGGGCCCGCGACGTCCTGGTCCGCGAGCTGCCGCTGGGCCTGCGGCGGCGGGCCGCGTTCGCCATCGCCCTCGGCCACCACCCCGACCTGCTGGTCCTGGACGAGCCGACCTCAGGGGTCGACCCGCTCCAGCGGGCCCGCCTGTGGGAGACCATCCGGGCCACCGCCGAGCACGGCGCCGGGGTGCTCGTCACCACCCACCACCTTGGCGAGGCCGAGCAGTGCGACCGTCTGGTCGTGCTCGCCGCCGGCCGCGTGGTCGCCGCTGGCTCCCTGCCCGAGATCGTCGGCGACACCACCGCCGCCGAGGTCCGCACCCCGATCTGGGAGGCCGCCTTCACCGCCCTGGACCTGGCCCGCCTCCCCGTCAGTCTGGTCGGCCGCACCCTGCGCGTGCCGGGGAACGACGCGGCCGCGGTCGCCCGCGTCCTGGCCGACGCCGGCGTCCCCGCCGAGGTCGGGAGCGTCCCGGCCAGCTTCGAGGAGACCTTCGTGGTCCTCGCCAGCGAGCCGCGAGCCGACTAGCTCGACGGCGTGGTCTTGGCGGCCGAGGAGCGGGACAGCCTGATGACCTGCGCCAGCTCGGTGACGAACGCGCGCCTGTCCTGGTAGTTGGCCCTCGTCCGTTCGATGCGGGCCCGCGGCACGGCGAGTGGGTGGTTCTGTTCGGACCACCGGAGGAAGCTTCGTTCGTACCAGTAGGCGAATCCCACCACTGTCGCGCACACGACGACCGTCACGGCTGCGTTGAGCCGCCTGAACGAAGCGTCCGTCAGTTCGAATTCGGCCATCTCGACAGCAATCCTATCCCATCCCCACGGCGCGTGATCGCCCGTCGTCGTGCCGGGTCAGGCCTTGCGGAACAGCAGGGCCCGCTTCACTTCCTGGATGGCCTGGGTGACCTTGATGCCCCGGGGGCAGGCGTCGGTGCAGTTGAAGGTCGTCCGGCAGCGCCAGACGCCCTCCTTGTCGTTCAGCACGGTCAGGCGCTGGGCGGCCCCCTGGTCGCGGGAGTCGAAGATGAAGCGGTGGGCGTTGACGATCGCGGCCGGGCCGAAGTACTCCTTGTCGGCCCAGAAGACCGGGCAGGAGGTGGTGCAGGCGGCGCACAGGATGCACTTGGTGGTGTCGTCGAAGCGCCCCCGGTCCTCGGGGGACTGGCGCCGCTCGGTGTCGGGCGCCGGGTCGTCGTTGACCAGGTACGGCAGGACCTCGCGGTAGGACGCGAAGAACGGCTCCATGTCGACCAGCAGGTCCTTGTTCACCGGCAGGCCCCGCAGCGGCTCGACGGTGATCTGGTCGCCGACCTCGCGGACCAGCACCTTGCAGGCCAGCCGGTTGGTGCCGTTGATCAGCATGGCGTCGGACCCGCAGATCCCGTGCGCGCACGACCGCCGGAAGGTCAGCGACCCGTCGACGTTCCACTTCACCCAGTGCAGGAGGTCAAGCACCCGGTCCATCGGGTCGGCCGGGACGTCGTAGGTCTCGATCCGCGACTCGCTGTCGGTCTCCGGGTTGAATCTCCGTACCCGCAACGTCACCTGCACCTAGTATTTCCTCTCCATCGGCTCGTATCGCGTCATGGTCACGGGCTTGTAGTCGAGCTTGACGCCGCTGGCGGTGCGCGAGGCCAGGCTGTGCCTGAGCCAGTTCCTGTCGTCGCGGACCGGGTAGTCCTCGCGGAAGTGGCCGCCGCGGCTCTCGGTGCGGGCCCGGGCCGAGACGACCAGGGCCTCGGCCAGGTCGAGCAGGAACCCCAGCTCGACCGCCTCCAGCAGGTCGGTGTTGTAGCGCCGGGAGGTGTCCTGGACCCAGACCCGGGCGTAGCGCTCATGCAGCGAGCCCAGCTCGACCTCCATCTCCTTGAGGAGGGTCTCGGTGCGGTACACCCCGGCCTTGTCGTCCATGTTGACCTGGAGGTCACCGCGGATGGCGGCGGCCCGCTCGCCCTCGGGGTGGCCGGCCAGGTCCTCCAGCATCCGGGTGACGGTGCCGGCCGGGTCCTCGCCCAGCTCGGCGTGGTCGACCTGGGCGGCGTGGTCGCCGGCGTTGACCCCGGCCCGCTTGCCGAACACGACGATGTCCAGCAGCGAGTTGGTGCCGAGCCGGTTGGCCCCGTGCACCGACACACAGGCGCACTCGCCGGCCGCGAACAGCCCCGGGATGGCCGTGTTGGCCGCGTCGCCGACCACCTGGGCGTCGACGGTGGTGGGGATGCCGCCCATGGCGTAGTGGGCCGTCGGGACGATCGGCACGCCCTCCTTCTTGGGCTCGACGCCCAGGTAGGTGCGGGCGAACTCGGTGATGTCGGGCAGCTTGGCGTCGATCACCTTGGGGTCGAGGTGACTGACGTCCAGGTAGACGTAGTCGCCGTTGGGCCCGGCGCCGCGGCCCTCGCGGATCTCGGTGTAGATGGCCCGGCTGACCATGTCACGGGGGGCGAGGTCTTTGATGGTGGGGGCGTAGCGCTCCATGAACGCCTCGCCGTCGGCGTTGCGCAGGATGCCACCCTCGCCCCGGGCCGCCTCGCTCAGAAGGACCCCCAGGCGGTAGAGGCCGGTCGGGTGGAACTGGAAGAACTCCATGTCCTCCATGGGCACGCCGCGCCGGTAGCAGACACCGGGGCCGTCGCCGGTGAGGGCGTGGGCGTTGGAGGTGATCCTGAACATCTTCCCGTAGCCGCCGGTGCAGAAGACCACCGACTTGGCCCGGAACACGTGCAGCTCGCCGGTGGCCAGCTCGTAGGCGACCAGCCCGGCGGCCCGGCCGTCGTCCGGGGCCCGCAGCAGGTCGAGCACGTAGAACTCGTCGAAGAAGATGGTGCCCTGCTTGACGTTCTGCTGGAACAGGGTCTGGAGGATCATGTGGCCGGTGCGGTCGGCGGCGAAGCAGGAGCGGCGCACCGGCCCGGCGCCGTGGTGGTGGGTGTGGCCGCCGAAGCGCCGTTGGTCGATCAGGCCGTCGGGGGTCCGGTTGAACGGCATCCCCATGTGCTCGAGGTCGTAGACGGCCTCGATCGCCTCCCGGCACATGATCTCGGCCGCGTCCTGGTCGACCAGGTAGTCGCCGCCCTTGATGGTGTCGAAGGTGTGCCACTCCCAGTTGTCCTCTTCGACATTGGCCAGGGCGGCGCACATCCCGCCCTGGGCGGCCCCGGTGTGGGAGCGGGTCGGGTACAGCTTGGTGATCACCGCCGTCCGTCCCCGCCGCGAGCTCTCCAGCGCCGCCCGCAGGCCGGCCCCCCCGGCTCCGACGATCACCACGTCGAAGGTGTGCTGCTGGGTCATGGGGGCTCCTAGCTGGGCTGGGGGGTGAAGGCGAAGATCGTGAGCGTGCCCAGGGCCCAGGTCAGGCCGACCACGGTGGCGTTGACGCTCTGGTAGAGGAGGCGCCGGGTGCCGGTGCGGGCGTAGTCGTCGATGATCACCCGCAGGCCGTTGCCGCCGTGCAGCAGGGCAAGGGTGAGCATGGCGAAGTCGTAGACCCGCCAGAAGGGGTTGGCCCAGCGACCGGAGACGAAGGCGAAGTCGATCCGGTCCAGGCCGCCGTCGACCACGTGCATGATCGCGAAGTGGCCGAGCACGAGCAGGACCAGCAGCACCCCCGAGACACGCATGAAGACCCAGGCGTACAGCTCGAAGCTGCCCCGGCCACCCTTGGGCTGGCGCCGGTTCGAGGAGGTGGAGCGGGGGAGCGGGGCCGGGGTGACGTCGGCGGCCATGGTCAGAGCTCCTCGACCACATGGGCCCCGATGGCGATCACCGGCGGGATGGCCAGGGCCAGGAACAGCACCGTCTGGACCCACAGCATCTGGCGCTGGCGGGCCACCCCCTGGGACCAGAAGTCGAACAGGATGATCCGCAGCCCGTTCAGGGCGTGGAAGATCACCACCACGGCCAGGCCGATCTCCAGCAGCCCGACGAACGGGTTGCGGTAGGTGTCGATCACCCGGTTGTAGGCCTCGGGGGAGACGTTCAGCAGCGCCTGGTCGACCACGTGGGCGAACAGGTAGAACAGGATCGCCACGCCGGAGACCCGGTGGAGGACCCAGGTCCACATCCCCTCGCGACCGCGGTAGAGCGTCCCCAGGCGCTGCATCCCTCGACGGCACCTCCAGTTCGGATCCGTTTCGACTGTACCACCGGGCAATCCCCGTGTCGTGCCGGCAAAGCACCTGCTCACGGGCGGTTTTGGGCCGGGTCGCGTTTGGTCGTATCGTTTGCCCTCCACCATGTCACACGACGTCGGCGGGCGGCTCGTCGGAGGCCGCTGGACGCTGCACACCCCGCTGCGCCGCGCTCAGCACGGCCTGGTCTGGCGGGCCGCCGACTCAGCCGCCCGCCCCCTCGCCGTCGAGGAGCTCCGCCTCCCGTCGCTGCCGGGTCCGGGCGGGGAAGGGGAGGAGGGTCCCGGCGGGCGGGAGCAGGTGGGGTTCTGGGAACGGGTCGCGGCCGAGGCGCGGGTCGCGGCCGCCCTGGACCATCCTGGGCTGGTCCGGCTGGACGACGTGGTCGTCGAGGACGGCGTCGTGTACGTGGCCACCGAGCTGGTCGACGCCCTCACCCTCGACGAGCTGATCGCCAGGCACGGCCCCCTCCCGGTCCGCCGGGTCGCCCAGCTCGGCCTCGAGCTGCTCGACGCCCTGGAGGCGGCCCACGGCGCCGGCCTGCGCCATCTCGACCTACGCCCGGCATGCGTCCTGGTCACCGCCGACGGTCGCGCCCGCCTGGCCGGCATCGGCCTGGCCACCCTGCGCACCGCCCCGGAGGCCGAGCCGCCCACCACCGCGTTCCTCGCCCCCGAGCAGGTCAGAGGCGACACGGCGGGCCCCCCGGCCGACCTCTGGTCCCTGGGGGCGATCCTGTTCCTTGCGGTCGAGGGTGAGACTCCGTTCACAGGCGACGGCAGCAGCCTCACCCGAGCCGCCATCCTCACCGAGCGCCCCCTCACCCCACAGTTCGCCGGCCCCCTCGCCCCAGCCCTCCACGCCCTGTTGACCAAGCCCCCCGGCGGCCGCCCCACCATCGCCGAGACCCGCCACCTCCTCGAGCCCCTGGCTGGTTCCGCCGGCCCGGGTTCGGGCACGCCGGATCCACCCCGCCCGATGTCGGCCCCCCCGGAGGGGGAAGCGAGCGCACGGCCGGGATGGGGGCCGACCTGGCTCCACAGCCCCGCCTTCCAGGGTGGCTGGGGGGCGGCTGGGGGACCTCAGGGGGGTTGGGGGTCGGCCGGGGGCTACGGGGCTGGGTCGCGGGTGGCTCGGAACTCGATGGACCCGGTGGTGCGCCGGGTGCTGTTGATCGCGGGTGGGTCGCTAGTGCTGGCGCTGGTGTCATTCACGGTGGCGGTGGCGGTGAGTGGCGACCCGCTCGGGTTGCGGTCGCAGGCGGTGGCGTCGACGGTGGCCACGGTGGCTCCGACCACGCTGGCGCCGACGACGACGGAACCGGCCACCACCGTGAGCCCGACAACGCAGGCCGCCGTGGTGCCGCCCGGCTGGGCTGTCCACACCGACCCGGCCACCGGGTACCAGGTCGCGGTGCCGCCGGGCTGGGAGGTGGCCAGTGACGGCGGGCCTCGCACCGAGCTGCGGGACAAGAGCTCCCCGACGTTCCTGCGGATCGACACACAGCAGGACCCCCAGGCCGACCCGTTGACGCTGGAGCAGCAGGCCAGCCAGGCCCACGCCGGCGAGCGCCGCGGCTACCAGCCGGCCCGCCTCGAGCAGGCCCAGTTCAAGGGCCTGCCGGCCGCCCTGCTCGAGTTCACCTACCAGGACGGCGAGACCTGGCACGCGCTGGAGCTGGGCGTCCGCTCCCCACGCCACCATGTCGCCCTGGCCATCTACGCCCGCGACCGCGACTGGGGCAGCGGCTGGGCCCTGTTCGAGGCGTTCAAAGCGTCCTTTGTCCCACCAGGGGCCTGATCGGTTGGTGCTGGCGGCCAGCGGGTAGGGTGGGGCGATATGTCCGCACCGGCTGCCGACCGCTTGGTCGCCGATCGCTACGCGCTCAGAGCCCCCCTCGGGCGGGGAGGGATGGGCGTTGTCTGGCGTGCCCAGGATGCGGTCCTGGGCCGCGAGGTCGCGATCAAGGAAGTGGTGTTCCCGGCGACCATGGCCGAGGAGGAGCGGCGCCCGGCCCAGGCGAGGGTGATGCGGGAGGCGCGGGCCGCCGCCCGGCTCAACCACCCGTCCGCGGTCACGCTGTACGACGTCGTCCAGGACGGGGGCGGCACCTTCATCGTCCTGGAGCTGATCAACGCGCCGACGCTGGCCGACCTGGTCCGCGCCGGCGGCCCGCTGCCTGTCGAGCGGGTGGCCGGGATCGGCGCTCAGATCGCCAGCGCGCTGGAGGCGGCGCATGCGGCCGGGATCGTCCACCGCGACGTCAAGCCGGGCAACGTCATGGTCCCCGACCAGGGCAATGCCAAGCTGGCCGACTTCGGCATCGCCTCGCTCCAGGGCGATCCCCAGCTCACCTCGACCGGGCTGGTCATCGGTTCGCCCGCCTACATGGCGCCCGAGCAGGCCAGGGGCGAGGAGAGCGGCCCGCCGGTCGACTTCTGGGCGCTGGGCGCGACGATGTTCTACGCCGTCGAGGGCGAGCCTCCCTTTGACCGGGGCACCTCGATCGCCACCCTCGCCGCCGTGGTCAACGACCCGCCCCGAGCTCCCCGCCGCGCCGGCCCGCTGGCCCCGCTCATCACCGCCCTTCTGGCCAAGGACCCTGGTTCCCGCCCTTCCGGGCCCGAGCTGCGGGCCGAGCTGTCCCGCCTCGCCGCCGTCCCTGCGTCCCCACCCACCGAGGTCCTCCCCGTCCTCGGCCCGGGCCGCACCGTTCCCCTTCCCCCCGCCGCCGCTGCCGGCCTGGCCGTCGCTGGGAGCAGGCCCGCGACGCCGGCCGGGCCTGGCGAGCCAGCCGACGTCACCCCGGTCCCACCCCGGCCCGACCGGCCCGCGACCCCCGGTCCGGCCCCAGCCATGGAGGGCAGGGTCGTGGAGCCGCCGCCCACCCCCGGCGGCGGCCCGGCATCGGCCCCACCCTCGGCCGCGGCTCCGGCCGCATCCCAAGCCGCGGCCCCGGCCCCGACCCACCCTGATCCCGACGCCACGGCGTTCGAGTCGCCCCGGCCCGACCCGCCTGCGGGCGAGCCGGCGCCTCGGCCGGCGCGGCCGCTGCTGCCGCCGGCGCCGGTGGTGGACCGTGGGGGAAGGGGGCGCTCGCTCGCGGTGGTGGCCCTGCTGGTGGTGCTCGGGCTGGTGGCGGTGCTGGTGGCGGCGACCCTCCGGTCTGGCGGCGACGACCCGACCGTGGCGCCGCGCACCACCGCCGCGGGCGCAGCGGCCACCCGCCCGAGCGAGACGACCCGGGCGCCGACCACGGTCACCACGGCGCCCGGGACGACCAAGGCGCCGGCCACCACGGCGGCGCCGAGCGGCCTCCCCGAGGGTTGGACGGTGTTCACCAACCGCGCGGGCGGCAACCGCGTCGGGGTGCCCCCGGGCTTCCGGGCTCGGACCAGGAAGAGCTTCAACGCCACGGTGGTCGAGGAGCGGGACGGGGCGCGGAGGGTGTTCACCGTCCGCTCCAAGAACCCCTCCAACCCGCTGCCTCAGGCGTCCCGCGACTACCGGGCCGGCGCCCCCGGCCGTTTCGACGGCTTCCACGAGGTCAGCTACAGGGAGAACCAGACCTACGCCGGCCACAAGGGCGCCGTGGTGTTCGAGTACGAGGCGAACATCGGCGGCCGCCGCGTCCATGTGAGCCACATCAACGTCAAGGGCCGGACCTGGGGCTACAACATCGAGTTCATCGCCCCGGCCGACCAGTGGGACGCCTCAAGGGAACTGGCCCGCCAGTTCGAGGCGGCGTTCGAGCCGCTCGGCTGACCGGCGGCGCGAGGTCGTGGCCACCCGACCCGGCAGCCGGTAGCGTTCCGGTCGATGGCAACCAACGGGGCCGGCCGGCGCGTCGCCAACCGCTACGAGCTCACCGACGAGCTCGGCCACGGCGGCATGGGCGTGGTCTGGCGCGCGACCGACACGCTGCTCGGGCGCCAGGTCGCGCTCAAGGAGGTCGACCTGCCCCGCGGGGTCGAGGCCGCCGGCCGCGAGAGCCTGCGGGCGCGGGTGTCGAGAGAGGCCAGGGCGGCCGCCCGGCTCAGCCACCCCGGCGTGGTCACGGTGTACGACATCGCCCACGACGGCGAGCACGACTTCATCGTCATGGAGCTGGTCTCGGCCCCGACCCTTGAGGAGCTGGTCCGCACCGGGGGGCCGCTGGCCCCCCAGCGGGCCGCCCGGCTCGGCCTTGGCCTGCTCGACGCGCTCGAGGCCGCCCACCGGGCCGGGATCGTCCACCGCGACCTCAAGCCCAAGAACGTCATGGTCCGCGAGGACGGCGCCACCAAACTGGCCGACTTCGGCATCGCCTCGGTCCAGGGCGACCCCCGGCTGACCGCGACCGGCCTGGTGGTGGGCTCGCCCGCCTACATGGCGCCCGAGCAGGTCGAGGCCCAGGCCGTGAGCCCGGCCACCGACCTGTGGGCGCTGGGCGCCACCCTGTGGTTCGCGGTCGAGGGCCAGCCCCCCTTCGGCGGGGGCGAGTTCCAGACCCTGAGCGCGATCGTCAACGGCCAGCCGCGCCGGCCCGAGCGCCTCGGCCCGCTGACCCCGGTCCTGGCCCGCCTGCTGGTCAAGGACCCGGCCAGCCGCGCGACCCCGGCCCAGCTCCGTCCCCTCCTCCGTCAGATCGCCTCGAGCGAGGGCGGCGGGCCCGGCACGGCCCACAAGGGGGCGGGCGACCCCCGCCGCGACGCCACCGGCCATTGGGCGGCGGCCACCGTCGTGGTCGGCGGCCCCAACGCCCCCGCCCGAGCGGACCCGAACGCTCCAGCCCGACCCGCCCCGGCCGGTGCGGGCCCGGCCCGACCCACCCCGCCCGGAACCGCGCCGCCGCCCGGCACCGAGGCCCGGGGGAGCGTGGCGTCGGGCGACACGCCGCCGGTGCCCAGCAGGGTGCAGCGCCGCGAAGAGGACGCTGGCACGGCGGTTCGCGGGGCGGCGCCAAGGAGGAGGCGGCGGCGGCTGCCGCCGGTCCCGCCGGTGCCGCTTCCCGGTGAGCCGGTCCTCGCCGGCGGGCGGCGTCGCCGGCTGCGGCTCCCGGTGGTGTTCGCCGCCGTTGCCGTGGTCCTCGCCGGGTCCATCATCTGGCAGGGCGTCACCCGCGACGACGACCAGCGGACGCCGTCGGCCACGACCCGGCGGCCGGGGGTGCCGGCCGGCTGGCGCAGCTTCCAGGACCCCGACGGGACCTACCGGCTGTCGTTCCCGCCGACCTGGACGCCGACCGACCGGGGGCCGTTCATCGACTTCACCGAGCCGGGCGGGGAGCGGTTCTTCCGGGTCCAGCCGACCACCGACGGCATGGCCCCGCTCACCGCCCAGCGCAGTCTGGAGCGCTCGTTCATGGCCAGACATCCGGGCGACGACTACCAGCGGCTGCGCCTGGGCGCGACGACCTTCCGGAGCATGCCGGCGGCCGAGTGGGAGTTCACCTTCCTGAACGAGGGCCGGCTCACCAGGGGCTACGACATCACCTTCACCGCCGGAGGCCGGCGCCACGCCATCCTGTTCCAGTCACCGGCCAGCCGCTGGGCCGCCTCCAGGGACGAGCTCCAGTCCTTCCTGGCCGGCTTCCGCGCCCGCGGCTAACCGCCTCCGGGCCCGCTGCGGTCCTCGCCGCCGCGGGCGCGTTCCATCGCCTCCAGAGCGTCGACCAGGATCTGGCGCTCGGCGTCGCTCAGGGCGGCGTCGGGGTGGGCGAGCACGTAGCGGCGCGGCGGCATGGTGGCGTCGGCGACCGCGTCGGCGGCGTCGTCGGCCTCGCCGTCGTCCTGGTCCCAGGTGGAGAAGTTGAGCTTGTCACGGCCCTGCTCGACGTCGCGGGCGGTCATCCACGAGAACGGCGCGACGAAGGTCTGCAGCGGCCAGCGGGTCTGGTTGCTGTGGCAGTCGTAGCAGGACGCCGTGGCCAGCTCCCGGGCCCGCCCGTCCGGCCAGGGCGCGTCCTGGGTCACCGGCGGGTTGGTGTGGTCGCGCCCGTACGGCACCAGCTGCAGCAGCACGGCAACGGCGAACAGCCCGAGCCCCGCTCGGAGAAGGACCGTGCGCCTCCGTGTCCGCATGCCGCTCCCTTGATCGCCGGCCGGCTCCGTTCGTTACGGTCGGCATTGTCAGCGGGTAGGCTGAGGACCACCTCGGGAGGTGCGGACGATGGGTGAGGGCGACCAGCGATACACCGAATCGGGCATCCCGATCCAGGTGGTCTACGGGCCCGCCGACCTCGACAGCTTCGACCCGCAGGCGGCCCTCGGCGAGCCGGGGCGCGACCCCTTCACCAGGGGCATCTACCCGACCATGTACCGGGGCCGGGCGTGGACGATGCGCCAGTACGCCGGCTTCGGGTCGGCCGCCGAGACCAACGCCCGCTTCCGCTACCTGCTCGACCACGGCCAGACCGGCCTCAGCGTCGCCTTCGACCTGCCGACCCAGATGGGCTACGACAGCGACCACCCGATGGCCGCCGGCGAGGTCGGCAAGGTCGGGGTGGCCATCGACTCGCTGGCCGACATGCGCCGGCTGTTCGAGGGCATCCCGCTGGACCAGGTCTCGACCTCGATGACCATCAACGCTCCGGCGGCCGTGCTGCTGCTGCTCTACCAGCTGGTGGGGGAGGAGCAGGGGGTCGACCCGGCCGCCCTCACCGGCACCGTCCAGAACGATGTGCTCAAGGAGTACATCGCACGCGGCACCTACATCTACCCGCCGGTGCCGTCGCTACGGATCACGACCGACCTGTTCGCCTACTGCGCCGAGCACCTGCCCCGCTTCAACACCATCTCCATCTCCGGCTACCACATGGCCGAGGCCGGGGCGACCGCCGTGCAGGAGATCGCCTTCACCCTCTCCAACGCCATCGCCTACGTGCAGGCGGCCGTCGACGCCGGGCTGGCCGTCGACGCGTTCGCGCCCCGGCTGGCCTTCTTCTTCGTGGCCCGCACGACCCTGTTCGAGGAGGCGGCCAAGTTCCGGGCGGCCCGCCGCATCTGGGCCGACATCATGGCCACCCGGTTCGGGGCCGAGCAGCCGCGCTCGCGCATGCTGCGGTTCCACACCCAGACGGCCGGGGTCCAGCTCACCGCCCAGCAGCCCCTCAACAACGTGGTCCGGGTGGCCGTGCAGGGCCTGGCGGCCGTGCTCGGCGGCACCCAGTCGCTGCACACCAACGCCTACGACGAGGCCCTGGCCCTGCCCAGCGAGGCCGCGGCCCGGCTCGCCCTGCGGACCCAGCAGGTCCTGGCCAACGAGACCGGGGTCACCGACACGGTCGACCCGCTGGCCGGGTCGTACTTCGTGGAGCGCCTGACCGACGAGGTCGAGGCCGCGGCCCTGCGGCTGATGGGCCGGGTCGAGGAGCTGGGCGGCGCCGTCGCGGCCATCGAGCGCGGTTTCCAGAAGGAGGAGATCGAGCGCTCGGCCTACGACCAGCTCCGGGCCGTCGAGCAGGGCGACCGGGTGGTGGTCGGCGTCAACCGCTACGCCGGGGGCGAGGAGGAGCCGGTCACCATCCTGCAGCTCGACCCGGCCATCGCCGACGCTCAGGCCAAGTCCCTGGTCGACATCCGCGCCACCCGCGACACCGACGCCGTCCAGTCGGCCCTGGCCGCCCTCCGCGAGGCGGCCCGCGGCGGCGACAACCTCCTCCCCCCCATGCGCGAGGCCCTCCGCCACCTCGCCACCGTCGGCGAGGTCAGCGACGCCCTCCGCGCCGAGTTCGGCACCTACCGCCCCCACGACACCTTCTGATCGGGGACCCGGCGCAAGCTCAGTCGTTTTGCGGAGGTTGATCCGCATTCTTCCTGGGTGTTCTGAGCTTGTTCTGTTCTCCACACCTGAAAGGAGTCGCGCCATGCCCAACGCACTCCAGTTCCTGCTCTACCTGGCCGCCTTCGTCTGTTTCCTGCTCGCGGCCTTCAGCGTCCGCGCCCCCTGGGCCGGCCGGATCAACCTGATCGGTCTCGGCCTCGCCTGCTGGGTCTTCATCCCTCTGGTGGCCGCCCTCAGACGGGTGAGCTGACCAACGAGGCTCCCGCTGACGGGCGGGAAGGGACCACGTCGCCCCGTCAGCAGCAACTGGCCGCCGATACGGCGTCGATGTCCTCCTGATAGGAGCGGCCAGTCGGTACCATCGGCCTATGCGTGTGGTGATCGTGGGCGGGGGACCGGGCGGCTATGAGGCCGCCCTGGTCGCGGCCGACCTGGGGGCCGAGGTCACGATCGTCAACGACGAGGGGCTGGGCGGGGCGTGTGTGCTGTGGGACTGCGTGCCGTCCAAGACGCTGCTGACCTCGGCCCAGGCGTTCAACACCCTGGAGACGGCGCCCAGCCTCGGGGTGCACTTCGAGGGGATGGCCGGGCTGGAGGTGCCCCGGTACGAGGTCGACCTGCCGACGATCATGGCCCGGGTGCGCGACCTGGCCCGGGCCCAGTCCGAGGACATCAGCAAGCAGGTCCTGGCCGACGGGGTGCGGGTGATGCTGGGCTGGGGGCGGATTGTCGACCCCCACACCGTCGAGGTACGGCACGTCGACGCCGGGTCCGGCGGGGAGGTGGTGGAACGGCTGGAGGGCGACGCCATCCTGCTCGCCACCGGGTCCGACCCGCGGCGGATGGACACCGCGCCCACCGACGGCGAGGTCATCTTGTCCAGCCAGGACGTGTACAAGCTCCGTGAGGTGCCCGAGCACCTGGTGGTGGTGGGGGCCGGGGCGACCGGGGCCGAGTACGCCACCGCGTTCCTCCGCTTCGGCGCCCAGGTGACCTTCATCTGCAGCCGCGACCGGATCCTCCCGACCCAGGACGAGGACGCCGCCCTGGTCATCGAGGACGTGTTCGAGCGCCGGGGCCTCGAGACGGTGAAGCGGGCCAAGGCGGCCAAGGTCGAGCGGGTCGGCGACCGCGGGGTCGTCCACCTGGAGGACGGGCGCACCGTCGAGGGCAGCCACGTGCTGCTCACCATCGGCCAGGTGCCACAGACCAACGGCCTCGGCCTCGAGGAGGTCGGCGTCCAGACCAACGACCGCGGGGCCGTGATCGTCGACGGGGTCAGCCGGACCAGCGTGCCCAGCATCTACGCCGCCGGCGACGTCACCGCCAAGCTGATGCTGGCCTCGGTGGCGGCCACGCAGGGCCGCATCGCCATGTACCACCTGCTCGGCCAGGCCGTCTCCCCGCTGCGCTGGGACGCGGTGGCGGCCACCATCTTCACCGACCCGCAGATCGCCACCGTGGGCCTGTCCGAGCAGCGCGCGGCCGAGACCGGCATCGAGGTCGAGGTCGAGACCCTGCCGCTGGCCGGCAACTCGCGGGCCAAGATGAGCAACCGGCCCGACGGCTTCGTCAAGCTGCTGGCCCGGCCCGGCTCGGGGACGATCGCCGGCGGGGCGGTGGTGGCCAGCTACGCCTCCGACCTGATCGCCCCCATCTCCGAG
>JASLIH010000615.1 GCA_030152105.1 Actinomycetes bacterium | reverse complement strand
GAGACAGCGATTGCCAGGATCAGGGACCTGATCCTGTCCGGTCGGCTGCCCGCCGGATCGCGGCTGCCTCCCGAGCACGAGCTGGCCGCCCAGCTCGGTCTGTCGCGCAACACCGCCCGCGAGGCGGTGCGGGCGCTGACCTCGGCCAGGGTGCTCGACGTGCGCCGCGGCGACGGCACCTATGTGACCAGCCTCACCCCCGACCTGCTGCTCGAGGGCGTCGGGGCCGCGGTCGAGCTGATGCGCGACGACAGCGTGCTCGAGGTGCTGGAGCTGCGGCGCTACCTCGAGCCGGCGGCGACCGCCCAGGCTGCCAGCCACATCGACGCGGCCGGGCTGGAGGCGCTCCGGGCGACGATCCGGCGCATGCGGGAGGCCACCGACGACGAGCAGTTCGTGGCCGAGGACGCCGGCTTCCACGCCCGCGTGGCCGAGGCGTCGGGTAACGGCACGATGGCGGCGCTGCTGGACGGGCTGTCCAGCCGCACCCTGCGGGTGCGGGTGCTGCGGGCCATGACCAGCGCCGACGCGCTGGAGCGGACCATCGACCAGCACGAGGCGATCTACGCCGCCCTGGCCGCCGGCGACCCCAACCTGGCCCATGCCATGGCCGTGCAGCACGTGGTCACAACCGAGGCCTGGCTGCGCCAGCTCCTGGCCAGCGGGGCCGACGACGACGGCAAGGGCGACGGCGACGGCGACGGCGACGGCGTCTAGCCCACCGGCGCGGGCGCCGCGGCCCAGGCTGGCCCGTCGGGGAAGCGGTGGCCGGCCAGCGCGGCCGGGGTCATGGCGGCGAAGCCGGGCTGGGTGGGCAGCCGGTAGCGGCCGCCGGTCACCCGCACCGGCTCGGTGAAGTGCTCGTGCAGGTGGTCGACGTACTCAATCATGCGCTCGTCCAGGGATCCGCTGACGGCCACGAAGTCGAACGCCGACAGGTGCACCACCAGCTCGCACAGGCCGACCCCGCCGGCATGGGGGCACACCGGCACCCCGAACTTGGCCGCCAGCAGCAGCACCGCCACCACCTCGTTCACGCCGGCGAGCCGGCAGGCGTCCACCTGGCAGGCGGCGATGGCCCCGGCCTGCAGGAACTGCTTGAACATGACCCGGTTGTGCACGTGCTCGCCGGTCACCACCCGGATGGGGGCGATCGCCTTGGCGATCGCGGCGTGGCCGAGGACGTCGTCGGGGCTGGTCGGCTCCTCGATCCACCAGGGATCGAAGCGGGCCAGCTCGCCCATCCAGGCGATCGCCTCGGGGACGCTCCACACCTGGTTGGCGTCCAGCATGAGCCCGCGGTCGGGGCCGATCGCCTCCCGGGCGACGGCCAGGCGCCGCAGGTCGTCCTCCAGGCTCCGGCCCACCTTGAGCTTGAGGTGGGTGAAGCCGGCGTCGACGGCCTCGCGGCAGCGCCGCCGCAGCTTGTCGTCGCCGTAGCCGAGCCAGCCGGCCGAGGTGGTGTAGGCCGGGTAGCCCTCGGCGGCCAGCCGCGCCTCGCGCTCCGGGCGGGTCGCCGCCCGCTTCTGGAGCAGCCCGAGCGCCTCGGCCGGGGTGAGGGCGTCGGTCAGGTAGCGGAAGTCGACCAGGTCGACGATCTGCTCGGGCCGCAGGTCGACCAGCAGCTTCCACAGCGGCTTGCCCCGCGCCTTCGCGTACAGGTCCCAGACGGCGTTGACAACCGCGGCCGTGGCCAGGTGGACCACGCCCTTCTCGGGCCCGAGCCAGCGCAGCTGGCTGTCGCCGACCAGCCGGCGCCACAGGCCGCCCATGTCGGCGAACAGCGCCTCGGTGCCGGTGCCGACGAGCATGGGGGCCAGGGCGCGGATTGCCTGCACGCACAGGTCGGTGCCGCGGCCGATGGTGAAGCAGAAGCCGTGGCCCTCCAGGGTGGGGTCGCTGGTCCGCAGGATCAGGTAGGCGGCCGAGTAGTCGGGGTCGGGGTTCATGGCGTCGGAGCCGTCCAGCGCGCGCGAGGTGGGGAAGCGCACGTCGACGGTGTCGAAGCCGGTGATCACGGCCCCGAGCGCGGCGGCCGGCCGCCTGCTCACCCCTTCACCGCCCCGACCAGCAGCCCGCGCGAGACGACCCGCTCCAGCGCGACCGCCAGGGCGATCACGGGCAGGATCATGATCTGGATGAGCACCGACATGTACCACCACTGCGGGCCCCGGGTGGCGTTCTGGGCGGCCACGGTGAGCGGCATCGTCTGGGCGTCGGCGCTGGACAGGAACAGGGCCAGCAGGTACTCGTTCCAGGCGAAGACGAGCACGATGAGGAAGGTCGCGACCAGGCCGGGCGCCGACAGCGGCAGGGTGATGGAGCGGAACACCCGGAACGCCGACGCCCCGTCGACCACGGCCGCCTCCTCCAGCTCCCAGGGCAGCTTGGCGAAGTAGTCGCGCATCAGCCAGACGACGATCGGCAGGTTGGTGGCCGCGTAGGTGATGATCAGGGCGGTGCGGGTGTCCAGCAGCCGCAGGTGCTGGAAGAGCACGTAGATGGGGATCACCACCGCGACCGGGGGCAGGATCCGCTGGGAGATCATCCAGAAGGCGATGTCCCCATTGGACAGCGTCCGCCGGAAGCGGCGGCCGATGGTGGCGGCCAGGATCGCGAAGCAGCCTACCGCGACGGCCACGGCCACCGCCGGCGGCATGCCGAGGGCGACGGCGACGGCGACCAGGGCCAGGCAGCCGGCGGCCAGC
>JASLIH010000603.1 GCA_030152105.1 Actinomycetes bacterium | reverse complement strand
CCCGGCCTGGGACCTGCAGATGGGCCGCATCCCCCTGCTGACCATCGGCAACGGGGCCAGCACGACCGAGGTCGCCCAGGGCCGCCACGACGTCTACCTGCGTCAGCTGGCCGAGGGCGTGCGGGCGCTGGGCAAGCCGGTCTTCATCCGCTACGCCCACCGCATGGACGACCCCGCCAGCAGCTCCTGGGTCGGCTCGCCCGACTCCTACCGGGCCGCCTGGCGCCACGTCCGCGAGATCTTCGCCGGCCTGCCGGCGTCGTTCGTCTGGGCCCCGACGGCGGCCGCCTTCCGCAGCGACTCCGCCGACCGCTTCTACCCCGGCGACGACCAGGTCGACTGGATCGCCGCCGACGGCTACAACGGCCCCGGCTGCCGTCCAGGGACCGGCTGGCGGGAGCTGTCGGACATCTTCGGCGACTTCTACGTCTGGGGCAGCTCGCACGGCAAGCCGCTGATGATCGGCGAGACCGGCTCGGTCGAGAACACCGCCAACCCGGCCGCCAAGGCCGCCTGGTTCGACAACGCGGCCAGGGACCTGACCACCGAGATGCCGAACGTCCAGGCCCTGATCTACTTCGACGCCAAGAAGGCCTGCGACTACCGGGTCGCCACCTCCGCCCGCTCGCTGGACGGGTTCCGGCGCCTGGCCCTCGACCCGCACTTCCAGACCACGCCGCTCCCGCCCACCTCGACCACCCGGCCGACCACGACGACGGCGCCGACCTCCAGCACCCGGCCGCCGCCCTCGTCCACCCCGCCGACCAGCTCGCCGGGCTCCGGCGGCGGGTCGTCGCCCGGGCCGGCCGGCTTCAACAGCGTCATGGCCCCCAACTCGGGCGCCCTCTGGGGCACCAGCAAGTTCGACAAGGGCTGGGAAGCCCAGATGGGGCGGAAGTTCGACATCGTCCACGTCTACCACCAGTGGAACCAGAACTTCCCGACCGCCGAGGAGCGGGCCCTGGCCGCCGAGGGCCGGCTGCTGCTGATCAACTGGAAGTCGCCGGGGTCGTGGCCGGCGGTGGCCAACGGCAGCCAGGACGCCCAGATCAACGCCACCGCGACCCGGCTCAAGGGGTTCGGGAAGAAGGTCTTCCTGGCCTTCCACCACGAGCCCGAGAACGACATCCCCGGCGCCGGCCAGCCGGCCGACTACGCCAGGGCGTTCCGCCACGTGGTCGACGTCTTCAACCGGGTCGGGGCCGACAACGTCCTCTTCGTCTGGAACATGATGGGGTTCGTCGGCGGGAACGCCGACATCTACCCGACCCTGTACCCGGGCGACGCCTACGTCGACTGGATCGCCTACGACCCCTACAACTGGTACGGCTGCAAGGCGGGCCACAAGTACCGCTCGTTCGCCCAGATCACCAAGCCGTTCTACGACTGGACGGCCGCCCACGCCCCCGGCAAGCCGCTGATGCTGGCCGAGTACGGCCTGCGCGAGCAGCCGGCGGGGGCGCCGAGCAAGGCCGAATGGCTGCGCGACTCGCTGGTCCAGCTCAAGACCACCCGGACCCGCATCAAGGCGCTCGTCTACTTCAACAACCTGCACACCTGCGACTGGCGCATCACCAGCTCGAGCTCCTCGGTGGCCGCCTACCGCGACATCGGCCGTGACGGCTTCCTCAACCGTTTGCACTAGGTTGCAGTAGCCACTCTTGACGTACCGCTGGGGCACCCGAGCGCTTATCCTGCTCGGGTGCCTGAGCCTACCGACGAGCTGAGCTCGACCGGGGCGGCGCCGCCGGCCCCGGCTCCCCGGCGGACCGGCCTGCCCGAGGGCTGGCCGGTCCTGGCCCTGTTCGGCGGCTTCCCGATCTGGTGGGCGCTCGGCCTGTCGGCGGTCATCTGCATCCTGTTCGCCGTCCCCATGCTGGCCTGGCTGCTGGCCAGGGGCCGGGTGCGGGTCCCCAAGGGCTTCGGGCTGTGGCTGGCCTTCCTGTTCTGGATGCTGCTCTCGGCGACCCAGCTCGACGAGGCCAGACGCTGGTACGCCTTCTCCTACCGGGGCGTGCTGTACCTGTCGATGACGGTCATGTTCGTCTATGTCTACAACCTTCCCCGGTCGGCCATGCCGACCCGGCGGATCGTGCTCGCCCTTGCCCTGTTCTGGGCGGCGGTGATCGGCTTCGGGTTCGCCGCCCTGGCCGCCCCCAGCTTCCAGCTCACCACCCCGGTCTCCCTGCTGCTGCCCCCCGAGGTGGCCAGCAGCCCCTATGCCCAGGACCTGTTCAGCCCCAAGCTGGCTCAGGTCCAGACCTTCATCGGCTACGCCCTGACCCGGCCGGCGGCCCCGTTCACCTACACCAACGAATGGGGTGGGGCGGTCGGGCTGCTGACCCCGATGGCCCTGGCCGCGATCGGCCTGGCCCGCTCCTACCTGGCCCGCAACGCCATCCGGGTGCTCCTGGTCGCCTCCCTGGTCCCGATCGTGATCTCGGCCAACCGGGGCCTGTGGGTCGGCCTGGCCGCCGGGCTGGTGTACGCCGCCGTCCGGGTGGCGCTGCGCGGCAACGCCAGGGCCCTCGTCGCCATCGTCGGCTTCCTCGCCCTGGTCACCGGCCTGGTCCTGCTCACGCCGCTGGACAGGTACGTCACCGACCGGCTGGCCCACCAGCACAGCAACGAGCGCCGCGAGAGCCTGGCCGACCAGGCGGTCGCGGGGGCGCTGGAGCGGCCCCTGCTCGGCTACGGCGGGCCCCGGGAGTCGGCCGAGACGCCCAACGCTCCCGACATCGGCACCCACGGTCAGGTCTACCTCGTGATCTTCTCCCACGGGATCCCTGGCCTGGCCTTCTTCCTCGGCTGGTGGCTGTGGGTGCTGTGGATCTCCCGCCGGGCGGCCACCGGCCCACCCCTGTGGTGCCACGTGATGCTGCTCATCGGGGTGCTCGAGTTCCTCTACTACGACATGATGCCCACCCAGCTGCACCTGATGATGGTGGTGGCGGCGGTGGTCTGGCGGGACCGGGAGGCTCAAGCCGCCGCCGGCGGGCGCCGATCCGGAACTGAGACCCGGGAGACAGTGGCGACCACATGACCCAAGGCAGATGAGCCAAGCGAGCGGGGCCACCAAGCTGGCCCGCAGAGCGGCGCGCTGGAGCGCCCAGGCGTACGCGCGGCCAACGGCCGGGCTGCGGCTGCTGCCCGACTACCTGATCATCGGCGCCCAGCGGGCCGGCACGACGTCGCTGCACCGCTACCTGGTCCAGCACCCTGGGGTCAGGACCACCCTGCGGACCAAGGGCGTGCACTTCTTCGACACCGGCTACGGCCGGGGCATGTCCTGGTACGCCTCGCGCTTCCCGACCAGGCTGACCGCCTGGTACGTGGCCCGCCGGCACGGGGTCGAGCTGCGCACCGGCGAGGCCAGCCCCTACTACCTGTTCCACCCCCACGTCCCCGCCCGGGTGGCCGAGCACCTGCCTCAGGTCAAGCTGATCGCCCTGCTCCGCGACCCGGTCGGACGGGCCTACTCCCACTACCAGCACGAGGTCGCCCGCGGCTTCGAGACGCTGTCGTTCGAGGAGGCGGTCGAGGCCGAGCCGGCCCGCCTGTCCGGCGAGACCGAGCGCATGCTGGCCGAGCCGCTCTACAACAGCTTCGCCCACCAGCACCACTCGTACCTGGCCAGAGGCCGCTACCACGAACAGCTGGAACGCTGGCGGGCGCGGTTCGACGACCGCCAGCTGCTGGTGCTGTCCAGCGAGCGGTTCTTCAGCGACCCGGAGCGGACGTTCGCCCAGGTGCTCGACTTCCTCGAGCTGCCGGCGTTCACCCCCGACGGCTTCGAGAAGCACAACGGCTACGACTACCGCAGGATGGGCGACGAGGTCCACGCCCGGCTGGTCGAGCACTACCGGGAGCCCAACCGGCGGCTGTTCGCGTCGCTCGGCGACGACCTCGGCTGGACCACCTAGCCCGCTGATGGAGACCGCTGCCGCGCCGGCCACCGGTGACGACGCCGCCCAGCGCGACCTGACCACCCTGGCCAGGGGCGGGGCCCTCAACCTGGCCGGCGCCGCCGTCACCGGCCTGTGCAACTTCGTCCTGCTGGTCGTGGTGGCCAGGGGCCTGCGCGCCCAGGGCACCGGCGCCTTCTACGAGGCGGTGGCCCTGTTCCTCATCCTGTCCAGCGCCGCCACCCTCGGCGCCGACGTCGGGCTGTCGCGGATGGTGCCGCGCTACCGCGCCCTTGGCCGGGTCCGCGACCTGCGCCGCGGCCTGCAGGCCAGCCTCTGGCCGGTCGCGGCCGCCGGCCTGCTCCTCGGCGGCCTGGCCTACGGGTTCGCGCCCGAGCTGGCCGACACCTTCTCCCGGCACGGCGAGACCGCCCAGCTGACCGACTTCATCCGCACCTTCGCGGTGTTCGTCCCCGTCTCGGCGCTCTCGCTGACGGTGTTCGCGGCCACCCGGGGCTTCGGCACGATGCGCCCGACGGTGTTCCTGGACAAGATCGCCCGCCCGGCCCTCCAGCCCCTGCTCGTGCTTGTGGCCATCGTCGCCGGGGCCGGCAGCAGCCTGATCGCCCTGGCCTACCTGGGGCCGTACGTCCCGGTGGTGGTGGCCGGGCTGGCCTGGCTGGCCGTGCTGCTGCGCCGGGCCGAGCGGCCCCGGGACGGCGCGCCCGAGCCCCAGCCGGCCCGGCCGATGGGCCGGCTGGTGGGGGAGTTCTGGCGCTTCACCGGCCCCCGCGGCCTGGCCGCGGTGTTCCAGACGACCAGCCTCTGGGTGAACACGCTGCTGATCGGGGCGCTGCGCTCGACCGCGGACGCCGGCGTCTACGCGGCCGCCTCCCGCTACCTGACCGTTGCCGCCATGGTGGCGGTGGCCATCCGCCAGGTCCTCGCCCCCAAGGTGAGCGAGCTGCTGGCCAGGCGCAGCACCGAGCGGGCGGCGGCCGTCTACCAGACGACCACCGCCTGGCTGGTCGCGATCAACTGGCCCATCTACCTGGCCCTGATCACCTTCGGTGGGCCGCTGCTGGCGGTGTTCGGGCGGGACTTCGCCGACGGTCAGGTCGTGCTGGTCGTCCTGGCCACGGCCATGCTCGTCGCCACCTCGGTCGGGCCGGTCGACGTGGTCCTGCTGATGGGCGGCCGCAGCTCCTGGAACCTGATCAACACGGTGGTCTCGCTCGGGGCCAACCTGGCCCTCAACGTCGCCCTCATCCCGCGCTACGGCCTGGCCGGGGCGGCGGTCGCCTCCGCCGTCGGCACCCTGCTCAACAACCTGCTCCCACTGGCCCAGGTGTGGCGGTCGATGGGCCTGCAGCCGTTCGGGCCCGGCGTCGGGG
>JASLIH010000602.1 GCA_030152105.1 Actinomycetes bacterium | reverse complement strand
CGGGGCTATACCCGCTGCCAGCGCTGCGGGCGTCCGCGGGCCGTGCTGCGCAAGTTCGGCCTGTGCCGGATCTGCGTGCGCGAGCTCGCCCACGCCGGCGAGCTGCCGGGCGTCACCAAGTCGAGCTGGTAAGGGGCGGTGGACTGAGATGAGCATGACCGACCCGATCGCCGACATGCTGACCCGGCTGCGCAACGGCAACGCGGCCTACCACGACGAGATCAACATGCCCAGCTCGAGGATGAAGGTGGAGATCGCCAAGGTCCTCAAGCAGGAGGGCTACATCCGGGACTACGCCGTCTCCAAGGTCGACGTCGGCTCCAAGCTGACCATCGTCCTCAAGTACGGGCCCAACCGGGAGCGGACCATCAGCGGCGTCCGCCGCATCTCCAAGCCGGGGCTGCGCGTGTACGCCAAGAAGGAGAGCCTGCCCCGGGTCCTGGGCGGTCTCGGCATCGCCATCATCTCGACCTCGACTGGCCTGCTCACCGACCGCGCCGCCCACAAGGCGGGCATCGGTGGCGAGGTCGTCGCCTACATCTGGTAAGGGAGGCGCAGGTTGTCACGCATCGGCAAGCTTCCCATCGAGGTCCCCAGCGGCGTCGAGGTCAAGGTGGAGGGCACCCTGGCCACCGTGACCGGTCCCAGGGGCACCCTCGCCCAGACGATCCCGACCCAGATCTCGGTGCGCCAGGAGGGCGCCCAGCTCCTGGTCGAGCGGCCCGACGACCAGCGCGAGAACCGGGCCCTGCACGGCCTGGTGCGCTCGCTGGTGGCCAACATGGTCGAGGGCGTCACCAACGGGTACGAGAAGCAGCTCGAGATCCAGGGGGTCGGCTACCGGGTCCAGGCCCAGGGCTCCGACCTGGTGTTCAGCCTCGGCTACTCCCACCAGATCCCGGTCAAGGCCCCCGAGGGCATCACCTTCGAGGTGACCAGCCCGACCCGGTTCTCGGTCAGGGGCATCGACAAGCAGCAGGTGGGCCAGGTGGCGGCCGACATCCGGCGGCTGCGCAAGCCAGACCCGTACAAGGGCAAGGGCGTGCGCTACGCCGGCGAGGTCGTCCGCCGCAAGGCCGGCAAGACGGCGAAGTGAGGACCCGACCATGAACTCTGCCAAGGTGAAGCGCGACGCGCGCCTGCGGCGCCACCGTCGCGTGCGGCGGCGGGTGGTCGGCACGGCCGAGCGGCCGCGCCTGGCCGTCTTCCGCTCCAACAAGCAGATCTACGCCCAGCTCATCGACGACCGGGCCGGCCGCACGCTGGCCTCGGCGGGCTCGCCGACCTCTACCGGCGACGGCGACAAGAAGGCCGCCGCCACCCGGGTCGGCGCCGAGCTGGCCACCAAGGCCAAGGCGGCCGGCATCACCTCGGTGGTGTTCGACCGTGGCGGCTACCAGTACCAGGGACGCGTCCGCGCGCTGGCCGAAGCGGCCCGCGAGGGCGGCCTTGATTTCTAGGAAACGCTGAAGGAGGCATTCCGCATGGCACCAGCCCCTCGCCGGGGTCCCGGTGGACAGCAGGGCAACCGGCCCCCCCGTGACGACCGGGGCGGCCCAGGCCGGGATGACGCCCCCAAGTCGCAGTTCGAAGAGCGCGTGGTCGCGATCAACCGCGTGGCCAAGGTGGTGAAGGGTGGCCGGAGGTTCTCCTTCACCGCCCTGGTGGTGGTCGGCGACGGCAACGGCAAGGTCGGCGTCGGCTACGGCAAGGCCAAGGAGGTCCCCTCGGCCATCCAGAAGGGTGTCGAGACGGCCAAGAAGAACTTCTTCGCCGTGCCGATGATCGGCTCGACCATCCCCCACGAGGTCCTGGGCGCCGAGGGCGCCGGCCGGGTGCTGCTCAAGCCGGCCTCGCCGGGT
Organism: Actinomycetes bacterium; assembly: GCA_030152105.1. The sequence continues at coordinate 1,960 of JASLIH010000602.1, read as the reverse complement.
ACCGGGGTCATCGCCGGCGGCCCGGTCCGGGCCGTGCTCGAGGCGGCCGGGGTCTCCGACGTGCTCTCCAAGTCGCTCGGGTCCTCCAACCCGATCAACATCGTCCACGCCACCGTCCAGGGCCTGAAGCAGCTCCGCCGGCCCCAGGAGGTGGCGGACGCGCGCGGCCTGGACCTGGCCGAGATGTCGCCGGTCACGGTGGCCAGGCAGAAGGCGGCGGCCGCGGTCGCGGCCGGCGCCGGCAAGGCGAAGGAGCAGTCGGCGTGACACGGCTCAAGGTCACCCAGAAGCGGTCCCTGATCGGCCGGCCCCGCCCGCAGCGGGCGACCGTCAGGAGTCTCGGGCTCAAGCGGATCGGCCACACCGTGGTCAAGGACGACCGCCCCGAGATCCGGGGGATGATCTTCAAGGTCTCCCACCTGGTCGAGGTGGAGGAGGTAGACGAGTGAAGTTGCATCACCTACGCCCGGCGCCCGGGTCCACCAAGGACCGGGTCCGCAAGGGGCGCGGCGATGGCTCGGGCAAAGGCAAGACGGCCGGCCGGGGCACCAAGGGCTCCAAGGCCAGGTCGCAGATCCGGGTCGGCTTCGAGGGCGGCCAGATGCCGCTCCAGCGCCGCATCCCCAAGCTGCGCGGGTTCACCAACCCCAACAAGGTCCACTGGTCGGTGGTCAACCTGGACCGGCTCCAGGCCGCGTTCCCCAGGGGCGGCGGCATCGACCCGGACAGCCTGGTCGCGGCCGGCCTGGCCCGCAAGGGCACCCCGGTCAAGGTGCTCGGCTCCGGGGAGGTCTCGGTGGCGCTGGAGGTGCGGGCGCACGCCTTCTCGGCCACGGCGGCCTCCAAGATCACCGCCGCAGGCGGTACCGTAGAGGTCGTCTAGGCCGCAAAGGAGAGGAAACCCGCGGATGCTGTCGGCCTTTCGCAACGCATTCAAGATCCCCGAGCTGCGGGGCAAGATCCTCTTCACCGTGGCCATCATCGCCGTGTACCGGCTCGGGTCCCACCTGCCGGTGCCCGGCGTCGACTTCGTCGCCGTCCAGAACTACCTCCGGAACCCGGCGGCCCAGGACCCCAACGGCGCGTTCACGCTGATCAACCTGTTCTCGGGCGGGGCGCTGACCCAGTTCGCCATCTTCGCCCTCGGGATCATGCCGTACATCACCTCCTCGATCATCATGCAGCTCCTCGGGGTGGTCATCCCCCGGCTGGAGCAGCTCCAGAAGGAGGGTGAGTCCGGGCGCAAGAAGATCCAGCAGTACACCCGGTACCTGACGGTGTTCCTGGCCCTGCTCCAGTCGGCCAGCATCGTCCAACTGGCCCACAACCAGGGCATCCTGCCCCTGGACATCTTCCCCGGGCTGACCCCGGGGCGGTTCGCCCTGGCCGTGCTCACCCTGACCGCGGGGACGGCCCTGATCATGTGGCTAGGCGAGCTGATCACCGCCCGCGGGGTCGGCAACGGCATGTCGATCATTATCTTCTCGGCCATCGTCGCGCGGCTGCCCAGCGAGGGCGCCAACATCCTCCGAGTGAACGGGCCCTTCATCTTCGGGCTGGTCTGCTTCCTCGGCCTGCTGATCATCGTCGCCGTGATCTTCGTCGAGCAGGCCCAGCGCCGGATCCCGGTGCAGTACGCCAAGCGGATGGTGGGGCGGCGGATGTACGGCGGCCAGTCGACCTACATCCCCCTCAAGGTCAACCAGGCCGGCGTCATCCCGATCATCTTCGCCTCCAGCCTGCTCTACATCCCGGTGCTGCTGGCCTCGATCGTGAACAAGCAGTGGCTGACCGACTTCGTGGAGCAGTTCGCCCGCAGCGGCAGCCACCCGCTCTACATCATCACCTACTTCCTGCTGATCATCGGGTTCGCCTACTTCTACAACTCGATCGCCTTCAACCCGGTCGACACCGCCGACAACATGAAGAAGTACGGCGGCTTCATCCCCGGCATCCGGCC
>JASLIH010000587.1 GCA_030152105.1 Actinomycetes bacterium | reverse complement strand
TCCTGTCCGAGGGCGGCCTCGGCCCGGCCCTGCGCACCCTGGCCCGGCGGTCCTCGGTCCCAGTGGAGCTGCAGATAGGGACCGAGGGGCGGCTGCCCGAGCGGATCGAGGTGGCCGCCTACTACGTTGTCGCCGAGGCCCTGGCCAATGTGGCCAAGCACGCTGGCGCCTCGGTGGTGCAGGTCGACGTTGACGCCGATGACGGGCTCCTGCGGCTGGCGATCCGCGACGACGGGGTCGGGGGGGCCGACCCTGCCCGTGGCTCGGGGCTAGTCGGTCTCAAGGACCGGGTGGAGGCCACCGGCGGCACACTGCGAGTGGAGAGCCGTCGCGGGCAGGGCACCAGGCTCCTGGTCGAGTTGGGGGCCGACGCCAGCCAGCCGACGAGCCTAACCTAGGCGGGCGCGCTCTCGATCGGCGTCAGGCGGGCCGGCCTACCTCGATCGCGGTGACGAGCTCACGGCAGAAATCCGGGATGTCGGGCACCACTGCCACACCTCGTCCTGCTCGACAGCTCACAGCCCTCACGAGCACATGACCACCCCCAGTCACCAGATCGATCGGAGGTGGTGCATTCACCCATTCAGACCGCGTTGCTGGTACCGGTCATCGTGTGAGTCCAGCCCTCCGGGGGTCAGGATGGCCGCTGGCCGGGCAGACGCGTGGGGCTGGGTGGGCGAACCTGATGCCATGACTGTGGCAGTGAACACCCAGCGCCATGCGACCGGTCGGACGACGGTCGACGGCCAGCCCGCCCAGCGACCGCGGCACCCTGGGCGGTGGCGCGCGCTTTGGGTCAGCCTGTTCGCGGCGTTCATGACGCTGCTGGACACCAGCATCGTGAATGTGGCCCTGCCGTCGATCGAGCGTGACCTGGGCGCGGCGGCGGCGAGCGCGCAGTGGGTCATCTCCGGGTATGCGCTGGCCTTCGGGTTGGCCCTGGTCCCGGCCGGCTCGGCGACGTGCTCGGCCGGCGCCGGGTGTTCCTGTTCGCACTGTCGGCGTTCGTGGTCACCAGCGCGCTTTCCGGAGCGGCCCCGACGACCGGGCTGCTGATCGCCGCCCGGCTCCTGCAGGGCGTCGCCGGCGGCATGCTGATCCCCCAGAACTCGGGGCTGATCCAGGAGCTGTTCACCGGGGCCGAGCGCGGCCGCGCGTTCGGGTTCCTTGGTGCCACGGTCGGATTGGCCACCGCAGCCGGTCCGGTGATCGGGGGACTGCTCATGGCCACCTTCGGTGGCCCGGAGGGCTGGCGTTGGATCTTCTATGTCAACCTGCCCATCGGCCTGGTCGCCTTGGCCCTGGCCGCCCGGCTGCTGCCGGCCGCTACCAGAGCCGCCTGGCGCGGCGTCCACCTGGATCTGGCCGGGTCCCTGCTGCTCGGCGGTGGCGTGCTGTCACTGCTGCTGCCCCTGGTCGACGCGACCGACGGCGGCGTGACCCGGCTGTGGCCGCTGTTCGGCCTGGCCGTGGTGCTGCTGGCCGGCTTCGTCTGGTGGGAAGCGAGGACGGCGGGGCGGGGTCGTGTGCCGCTGCTGGACCCGCAGCTGGCCCACACTCCCGGGTACGTTCCCGGCCTGGCCATTGGGTCGCTCTACTTCCTGGGGTTCACCGGCATCTGGCTGGTCCTGGCGCTGTCCTTCCAGGACGGGCTGGGCTATTCCCCGCTTCGTTCCGGCCTGGCCGTTACCCCGTTCGCGCTCGGGGTGGCCGCCTCGGCGGTGGTCGCCGGTCGGCTGGTTGCGCGGGTGGGGCGCTGGCTGACGGTGTCGGGGCTGACCATCACCGTGGTCGGGCTGGCGGCCACGGCCCTGGTGCTGCGGGAGGTCGGGGGCGACCGGGCGGCCTGGGCGGTGGTGGGGCCGTTGCTGTTGGCTGGGTTGGGCGGCGGCCTGGTCACCTCCCCCAATGTCACCCTGACCCTGGAGGCGGTGCCGGTGCGGATGGCCGGCGCGGCCGGTGGCGCTCTCCAGACGGCCACGCGGATCGGTGCGGCGGTCGGCACCGCCCTACTGGCCTCGGTGTTCTACCGGATCCTGACCAGCAGCGGCCACGCCTACCCCAAGGCGGTGTCCGATGCCCTGTGGTGTGCGTGTGGGCTGATGCTGGTGGCCCTGCTGCTGGCCATCGGCGAGCTCTGGCAACGCCGCCACCGCCACTCCCAGGACCGGCCCACGCCGCAGCCCCAACACCAGCATCTCCACCTCGGCTGACCGCTCCTGGTCCCCAACCCCCGCCCGTACCCCTGGCCCGGTGACACCGCGGGACACGCGATACCGGACGAAGTATGGGTGGTCTGGCGGGCGATCCATCGGCCGTTCATGGCCGCCGCCGGCCGGAGGGGGCGCGACGAGGCCAAGCACCGCCTACTGGGCATGATCGGCCAGTCCGGCGGGGTCTCGATGGTCACTGCGGTGCGGCCCGGTCGCTGACGACCAGGTCTGCGTACTCAGGGTGGCGGCGCAGGTAGGTGCGGACGAACGGGCAGAGGGGCATGACCTTGAGGTCGCGGGCGCCGAGGTCGTCGAGGGCGCCGGCAACCAGCCGTCCTCCGAGCCCCTGTCCCTAGAAGGTGGGGTCGACTTCGGTGTGGATCAGCAGGATGGTGCCAGGCTCGGACAGGTAGTCGATGAAGCCGGCGCAGGTTGCTCCCAGCAAGAGCTCGTAGCGCCGCTGCTCGGGGTTGTTGACCACGCGAGGATCTGTCTCCGCGGCCATCACCTCAGGGCTCTATGCGCTGATGGCCCGGAAGCCCGCGGTCGCGCTGGCCCACTCCGAGCTCGCCGTATGGGTAGTCGTCGATGATCGGCGTGCTGGCCTGGTCCAGCCGGGCTGTCTCCTCGGCCGTCAGGTGCAGGCCGGCTGTGCCCAGGTTGTCGTTCAGCTGCTCGAGGGTCCGGGCGCCGAGGATGACTGAGGTCACCGCCGGGCGATCGACGAGCCAGGCGAGCGCCACCTGGGCCATCGAGGCGCCGCGAGCCTCGGCAACCGACCGGACGGCGTCGATGACTCGCCAGGTGCGCTCCTCGGGATTGCGCCGCCCATAGGCCTCCATGCCCCGCTCGGGGTCCTCGCCCAGACGAGTGTTGCCCGTCGGCGGCGCGTTGCGCCGGTACTTGCCGCTCAGCCAGCCGCCCCCCAGCGGCGACCAGGGCAGGATGCCGATCCGCTCGTTGACACAGACCTGGGTGAGCTCGAACTCGACACCCCGCTGCAACAGGTTGTACTGAGGCTGCAGCGTGACGACGGCGGCCAGGCCGAGGTGCCTTGTCAGCAGCGCCGCCTTCTGCAGCTGCCAGCCGATGAAGTTGCTCACCCCGACGTACTGGATCTTGCCCACCCGCACCGCATCGTCGAAGAAGCGCAGGGTCTCCTCGATCGGCGTCAATGGATCCCAGGCATGCGCCTGGTACAGGTCGATGGTGTCGACGCCGAGGCGCCGCAGGCTCGCCTCCAGGGCCTGGGTCAGGCTGACCCGCGACAACCCGACCTCGTTCGGCCCCTCGCCCCTGGCGAAGCGGCCCTTGGTGGCGACCACCACCCGGTCCCGCGTCCCCGACCGGGACCCGAGCCAGCGTCCGATGATCGCCTCCGACTCCCCATGGGCGTAGACATCGGCGGTGTCGACAAAGTTGCCACCCTGTTCCACGAACCGGTCGAGCTGTTGGTGGGCAGTCTTCTCGTCGCTCTCGGCCCCGAACGTCATCGTGCCCAGGCCCAGCGCCGAGACGACTGTGCCGGTGCTGCCGAGTGTCCTGTACTCCATCGATCCACGCCTCCATCGAGTGGGTCGCTCCGGCGGTCCGTGGCGAGCGTCGAACCAGCCTACCGATCACCCATGGACCACCAACCGGGGTCCGGCCGCGGGCCTGCGGCACCGGGTCTCGTCATCCCACGGGTCAGGCTGCGGCCTGCTGGAGGGGCGTCCCGTCGACGCTGAGGGTGACCTGGATGTTGCCGCGGGTGGCGTTGGAGTACGGGCAGCGTTGGTCCGCGCGGGCCATCAGGTCTGCGGCCTCGGCGGGCGAAAGGTGCGGGGCGTGCAGGTCCAGGGCCACTTGCAGGCCGAAGCCGCCGTGCCCGGTGGGGCCGATCCCGACCCGGGCGGTGATCTTGGTGTCGCTGGCATCCAGCTTGCGGCCCTGGGCCACTGCCAGCAGCGACGACTGGAAACAGGCTCCGAAGCCGACCGCGAACAGCTGCTCGGGGTTGGTGCCGGGGCCGCCGGGGCCGCCCATGTCCTCGGG
>JASLIH010000571.1 GCA_030152105.1 Actinomycetes bacterium | reverse complement strand
CTTCTAGCAGGGGCGGGGGTCGTACGGGCGGAGGTCTGGGACGGCCTTCTTTGACGACTTCTTGGCGCCCGAGCTCGACCCGCCGTCCGAGGAACCAGCCGTTCCTGACCCGCCCGCGGTGCTCGACCCAGTGGTGCCTGACCCAGCTGTTGTGCCTGATGGGCTGGGGGTGAGGGGGTGGATGCCGGCGAAGCCCGGGCCCAGGATGAGGGTGAGGTTGGGGGCGGTGAGGGTGGGGTCTTCGATGAGGCGGGCGCCGCCGGGGAGCGTGGTGGCGAGGGTCTTTGCGTCGGCGAGGCGGCCGGGGGCGTAGGCGACCTGGGATCTCGAGAGGTCGGCGGAGGGGGCGTTGCCGACGGTGGTGACGCGATAGCCGGAACGGCGGAGCTGGGTGGCGGCGGTGGCGGCCAGGCCGGTGGTGCCGAGGGCGTTCAGGATGGTGACCTGGGTGCCGGCGGGGGCGGTGGCGCCGGGGGCTGGTTGCGGGGTGGGGGGGGTTTTGGGGGGGGTCCTCGATGAGGCGGGCGCCGCCGGGGAGCGTGGTGGCGAGGGTCTTTGCGTCGGAGAGGCGGCCGGGGGCGTAGGCGATCTGGGATCTCGAGAGGTCGGCGGAGGGGGCGTTGCCGACGGTGGTGACGCGGTAGCCGGAACGGCGGAGCTGGGTGGCGGCGGTGGCGGCCAGGCCGGTGGTGCCGAGGGCGTTCAGGACGGTGACCTGGGTGCTGGCCGGGGCGGTGGCACCGGGGGCTGGTTCCTGGGCTGGCGGGGCGCGGCCGAGGAAGGAGTTGACCACGGTCTGGGCGTCGGGTTGCTTGAGGAGCAGGACGTCGCCGAGGGGGTGGTCGGTGCTCACGGTCACCGGGAGGGTGTAGGTGGCCAGCTTGGAGGCGCTGAAGGAACGGAAGGCGGCGCCGGTGCGGATGACGTCGCTGACCCGCAGGGCGCTGTCCTTGGTGACCTCGTGGACCAGGGAGTCGACGAAGGCGTTGGCCCGCACGGGATTGGCCAGGCCCTTGTCGAGGGCGGCCTTGACCAGGGCCTGGAGGAAGGCCTGCTGGCGGCGGATGCGGCCAAGGTCGGCCCAGGGGTCGCTGTGCCACACGCCGTCGACCTGGTAGGAGAAGTAGCGGCTGCGGGCCAGGGCGAGGGCCCGGCCGCCGTTGAGGTGGCGGCAGCCGGCCTCGCGGACGTCCAGGCCGGACTTGGAGTCCCGCGACGGATAGGGGAAGCGGACGTCGATGCCGCCGAGGGCGTCGACGATGGCCCGGAAACCGTCGAAGTCGATCAGCACGTAGTGGTGGATGGGGACGCCGAAGTTCTCCTCGATGGTCTTGACCAGCTGGCCGGGGCCCTGGGTGAAGGCGGCGTTGATGCGGTTCTCGGCGCCGGTGCCGGCGATCGGGACGACCAGGTCGCGGGGGATGGAGAGCATCGAGATGCGCTTGCGGGCCGGCTCGACCCTGACCACCAGCGTGGTGTCGTTCCGCTGGCCGCCGACGTCGCCGTACCGGCCGCCGTTCGCGTCGTCGAGGCTCTCACGGGAGTCGGAGCCGACCACCAGCAGGTTGAACGGGCGGCCGCTGCTCGACTCGTGCAGGCCCGGCACCTGCACCGAGCGGATCTGGCCGAAGCGGTAGTGCACGTAGCCATACCCGGCCGTGGTCGCCACAACCAGGAACACCAGGAGCAGGCTGCACCCCACCAGTAGCCGCCTGCGCATCCGATGCGCCCGGGCGCGGGCGGCCCGAGAGGTTCGTACCATAGGCGGGCACGCTACCACGGCCTCACAGGCTCAGTTGCCGCCGGCGGCGAACACCCAGGCCAGCAGGCCCAGGACGATCAGGATGGCCGCGACCAGCAGCGCAATGTCGACCGACTTCTTGTCCCGGTACCGCCGGGTCGCGTTGAACCCCATGAATGCCCCGTTCCGCCGGGATAGGTCAGAGCTCCTCCTTGCGGATGAGCTCTTCGATGTTGACGTCCTTGAAGGTGACCACCCGGACCCGGGTCACGAAGCGGGCCGGCCGGTACATGTCCCACACCCAGGCGTCGTGCAAGGTGATGTCGAAATAGGTGTCGCCGTCCTGGTTGCGCATCTGAAGGTCGAACTTGTTGGCCAGGTAGAAGCGCCGCTCGGTCTCGATGACGTACTGGAACATGCCCAGCACGTCCCGGTACTCCTGGTAGAGCTGCAGCTCCATGTCGGCCTCGTAGCGCTCGAGATCCTCGGCGCTCACTGGCACCCCACCCTCTCACCAGCGGCCTCGTATGCGCCCGCCGCGATCATCGGCACTCCTCCCCCTCTTCCTGGTCGATCGTCACCGCCGGGTGACCGGTTGCCCACGGTGCGGCCACGCCCGTGAAGGAGTAGCGATGGTAAGCCGAGGGGCCGAGTCGGCGCAGGGCGGCCCAGTGCTCGTCGGTGCCGTAGCCCTTGTGTCGCTGGAACCCGTAGCCGCGGTAGCGGCGGGCCGCTCCGGTCATGATCTTGTCCCTGGTCACCTTGGCGATGATGCTGGCCGCGGCCACGCAGGTGGCGACCTGGTCGCCCTTCTTGATCCCGAGGACCGGGGCTGGCATGCGGGGCAGGGGGAAGCCGTCGGCCAGGGCGTAGTCGTAGCCGCCCTCCAGGTCGCGCAGGGCCCTGGCCAGCAGGGCGATGTTGGCCCGCTGGAGGCCGACCCGGTCGATGGTGTCGGGGCCGATGCGGACCACAGCCACGGCCAGTGCGTGGTCGTGGATCTGGGCGGCCAGGCTGCGGCGGCGCTGGGGGGTGAGCAGCTTGGAGTCGGCCAGCCCCTGGATGGGGCAGTCCCTCGGCAGGATCACGGCGGCGGCGACCAGCGGGCCGGCGAGGGCGCCGCGGCCCGCCTCGTCGACCCCGGCGACCCGGCCGAAGCCGGCGTCGCGGAGCCGGTCCTCGAACAGGGCGGTGGCGGTGGGGAACATCGGCACGAGTCTAACGGCGGCTGGCGTCAGCGGTCCCGCCGGAGCCAGCCGGTGTGGTTGAGCGGCCAGATGCGCACGAACGCCCGCCCGACCACGTCCGATTCCCTGATCGGCCCGAAGACGCGCGAGTCCTGGGAGTTGTCGCGGTTGTCGCCCATCACGAACAGCTGGCCGGGGGCGACGGTGGTCCGCGTGCAGCCGTCGGTCTGGGTGCCCGGGTCGAGGTAGAGCTCCTTCACCGGCTTGCCGTTTCGGATCAGCTGGCCGCCACGGCAGGTGATGGTGTCGCCGGGCAGGCCGATGACCCGCTTGATGAAGTCGCGGTCCGACGGCGGGACCACCCCGATGGCCTGGCCGAGGCTGGAGAAGAAGCCGACCACCGGGTTGCTCGGCCTGGGCACCTCGACGCCCGGCTCATCGTGGACGAACACGATCACGTCGCCGTGCTCGATGTCGCCGAATCGGTAGGAGACCTTCTCGACCAGCACCCGGTCGGAGATGTTCAGGGTCGACTCCATCGACCCCGAGGGGATGTAGAAGGCCGCGACCAGGAAGGTCTTGAACACCACGGCCAGCAGCACGGCCAGGGCGACCAGCACCACCGTCTCGCGGAGGACGGCCAGCAGCCCTGGCTGCTTCTCGTCCTCCTTGTGGTACGGAGGCGGCTCGACCCCGGGCGGAGTCGCCGGTGGGCCGGTGCTGTCGCCCAGCTGCTCGCGCTCGTCGCTGGTCTTGCTCAAGAGGAAGGGCCTCCCCGGCTCACGTCCGGGCGGGGCTGCGCTTCTCCTTGATCTTCGCGGCCCGGCCGGTCCGCTCGCGCAGGTAGTAGAGCTTGGCCCGGCGGACGTCGCCCCGGGTCACCAGCTCGACCTTGGCGATGCTGGGCGAGTGGACCGGGAAGGTCCGCTCGACGCCGACCCCGAAGGAGACCTTGCGGACGGAGAACGTCTCCCGCAGGCCGCCGCCCTGGCGGCGCAGGACGAAGCCCTGGAAGACCTGGATCCGCTCCCGGCTCCCCTCGACCACGCGGACGTGCACCTTGACGGTGTCGCCGGGCCGGAAGTCGGGCAGATCGTCGCGCAGTTGCGCGCGCTCGACCACGTCGGTGATCTGCATGATGGATGAGACTCCTTGAAAGCTGA
>JASLIH010000506.1 GCA_030152105.1 Actinomycetes bacterium | reverse complement strand
TGCGAAGCACGTCAAGGTAGATCCGAAGGCGCATCCCCCGATGGTGCCAGAGCACCCCGACGCCGCCGGGCCGGCGGCTAGCCCCAGCGGCGGAGGAGGTGCTCGGCGCCGGTGGCGAGCTCGTCGACGACCTGGGCGGCGGGAACGACCTGGCGGGTGGCGCCGACGCCCTGGCCAGCGTAGTGGACCATGGCGGCGATCTCGCCGGTGGTCTCGCGGTTGGGGCAGGGCACGCCGAAGCGGGGGACCGCCAGGGTGGTGGCGCCCATGCGGGTCTCGCCGACGACCTCGCCACCGAACGCCTCGGCCGCCTCGAGGGCCGAGCGGAGGGTGCGGTGGGGCTCGGGGCCTGGCGGCCACATGACCGAGAAGGCGTCGGTGAGCACGGCGTCCTCGGCCCCCGCGGCCAGCAGGGCGGCGACGTAGGCCGGGTGGCCGCCGGACTCCTCGGTGGCCAGGAACCGGGTGCCGACCCGGGCCGCCGAGGCGCCGGCGGCCAGGCAGGCCGCGACCCCGCGGGCGGTGGCGATCCCGCCGGCGGCGACCACCGGGACCTCGACCACGTCCAGGACCTCGGCCAGCAGCGGCAGGAGCGCGACCCGGCCCCGGATCCGCCCGCCGCCCTCCATGCCCTGGACACAGACCAGGTCGCAGCCGGCGTCGGCGGCCGCCCTGGCCTCGGCGACCGACCCGGCCTGCCAGGAGGCGAGGGCGCCGCCGCCGTGGACCCGCGCGACCAGCGCCGGGTCGGGGTCGCCGTAGTAGAAGTCGACCAGCCGCGCCCCCGCCGCCGCCACCTCGACACACGCCGGGTCGGCCCCGAACGGCAGCAGGAAGGTCACCCCGACCACGCCGTCGGTCCGGCCGGCCAGGTCGTCCAGCAGCCGGGCCAGGGCGTCGGCCGGGAGCATCTGGGCCGGGACCATGCCGACCGCGCCCGCCCCGGCCACGGCCGCGACCAGCTCGGGGGTGGTGACCCCGCCCATCGGGGCCTGCTGGAGCGGCACCCTGGCCCCAAGCAGCTCGGTGAACGGCGTGGACAGCATGGAGCCCCCTAGGGTCGGGTCAGCGGGGCGTAGCGCAGCAGCAGGCGCTTGCGGCCCAGGCCGGGGAAGTCGACCTCGGCCATGGCCCGCTCGCCCTGGCCGGAGACGGTGGCCACGACCCCCTTCCCCCACTGACGGTGGACGACCTCGTCCCCGGGCCCGAGCCCCAGGTCGAGGGCGCCGCGCTGGCGGTCGGCGAGCCGCTCGGCCGGGGTCGGCTGGCGGTCGAAGGAGACCGGCGGGTGGGGCCGGGCGTTGAAGCTGCTCCGCCCGGCCCCGAACGCCGGGCTGGAGTCGCCCCAGCTGGTCGAGCCGGACCGGGCGGCGCCGGCCTTGCGCTGGCCGGGGGCGACCGTGACCAGCTCCTCGGGCACCTCCTTGAGGAAGCGCGAGGGCAGGTTGTAGCTGGTCGAGCCGAACAGGGTCCGGCTCCAGGCGTTGGTCAGGTACAGGCGCTCCCGGGCCCTGGTGATGCCGACGTAGGCCAGGCGCCGCTCCTCCTCGAGCTCGCGCGGCTCGCCGATGGAGCGGACATGGGGGAACACGTTCTCCTCCAGCCCGACGATGAACACCACCGGGTACTCGAGCCCCTTGGCCGTGTGCAGGGTCATCAGGGTGACGGCCTGGCTGCCCGACTCGACCTGGTCGGCGTCCGACACCAGGGCGATCGACTCGAGGAACCCGGGGAGGGTCGGCTCGGCCTCCTGGCCCTCGCGCAGCTCGTACTCCTCGGCCGCCGACTGGAGCTCGCGGACGTTCTCGACCCGGCCCTGGCCCTCGATCGAGGTGTCGGCCTCCAGCTCCCGCATCAGGCCCGACAGGGTCCAGGCGTCCTGGACGAGCACGCTCGGGGAGCGGCCCTCGGACACCCCGGCGGCCAGCTCGTCGAGCACGGCCACGAAGTCGGCCACCGCCCGGGCCTGCCGGGCCCCGAGGCCGGGGATCTCGCCGGCCCGGCGCAGGGCGTCCCCGAACGGGAGGCCCTCCTCGATGGCGAACCGGTCGATGGCCCGCTCCGAGGTGTCGCCGATGCCGCGCCGGGGCACGTTCAGCACCCGGCGCAGGCTGACCGTGTCCAGCGGGTTGACGGTCGCCTTGAGGTAGGCCAGCAGGTCCTTGACCTCGCGCCGGTCGTAGAACTTGACCCCGCCGACGATCTTGTAGGGCAGGCCGGCCTTGACGAACACCTCTTCAAGGGTCCGCGACTGGGCGTTGGTCCGGTAGAAGACGACCACCTTGCCGTAGCCGAGGCCCTGCTCGTGGATGCGCTCCACCTCCTCGACCACATACGCGGCCTCGTCGTGCTCGTTCTCGGCCTGGTAGCGCACGATCGGGTTGCCCGGACCGAACGCGGTCCACAGGTTCTTGGGCTTGCGCTCCAGGTTGTTGGCGATCACCGCGTTGGCCGCCGACAGGATGGTCTGGGTCGAGCGGTAGTTCTGCTCGAGCAGGATGACGTTGGCCTCCGGGTAGTCGGCCTCGAAGTCGAGGATGTTGCGGACCGTCGCCCCCCGGAAGGCGTAGATCGACTGGTCGCCGTCGCCCACCACCGACAGGTTGCGGTGCTCGGCGGCCAGCAGCTTGAGCAGCTCGTACTGGGCCACGTTGGTGTCCTGGAACTCGTCCACCAGCACGTAGCGGAACCGCTGCTGGTACTCGGCGAGCACGTCCGGGTGCTCCTGGAACAGCCGGACCGTCTGCAGGATCAGGTCGTCGAAGTCCATCGCGTTCGACTCGGCCAGCCGCCGCTGGTACAGCCGGTAGGCCTCGGCCGCCTTCTTCTCGAACCAGCCCATGGCCCGGTCGGCCGCGACCTCGGGGTCGATCAGCTGGTCCTTCCAGCCGCTCACGGCGTTGCGCATGGAGCGGGCCGACAGCCGCTTGGGGTCGTAGTCGAGCTGGCGGCACACCTGGGTCATCAGCCGCTCGGCGTCGCCCTCGTCGTAGATCGAGAAGGTCGAGGTGTAGCCCAGATGCGAGCCGCTGCGGCGCAGGATCCGCACACAGGCCGAGTGGAAGGTCGACACCCACATCGCCTTCACCACCGGCCCGACCAGGTGCCGAAGCCGCTCCTGCATCTCCCGGGCCGCCTTGTTGGTGAAGGTGATGGCCAGCACCGAGGTCGGCGGCACCCGCTTGTCCTTGATGAGGTGCGCGATCCGGTGGGTCAGGACCCGGGTCTTGCCCGACCCGGCCCCGGCCACGATCAGCGTCGGCCCCTCGGTGGCCAGCACAGCCAGCCGCTGAGCGTCGTTCAGCCCGTCCAGCAGGTCAGGGGACGCGCCCGGAGCATCCGGCGCCGGCGAAGGGTCCACGCCGGCAGTATACGAGCGGGACGGGATAGGCTTGGCCGTGTGAGCGCAGGGGAACCGGCTTCGAGCCCGACGGTTGCACGCTCGCCGGCCGCGTTGTCGGTGCGGGGGCTGCGCAAGTCGTTCGGGGCCAAGGTGGCGGTGGGCGGGATCGATCTCGACATCCCGCACGGGTGCTTCTTCGGACTGGTCGGGCCGAACGGGGCCGGCAAGACGACCACCCTGGGGATGGTGACCGGGCTGTTGCGGCCCGATGCCGGGCTGGTGCTGATCGACGGGGTCGAGGTGTGGCGCGACCCGGTCGCGGCCAAGCGGCGGATCGGGGTGCTGCCCGAAGATCTCAGATTGTTCGACCGGCTGTCCGGGGCCGAGCTGCTCACCTACAACGGGCTGCTGCGGGGGATGCCGGCGGCGGTGGTGGAGGCGCGGGCCTCCGAGCTGCTGGAGGTGCTGGGGCTGGCCGATGCCGCCGGGACCCTGGTGGTCGACTACTCGCACGGGATGCGCAAGAAGATCGCCCTGGCCGCGGCCCTCCTGCACGCGCCCCGGGTGCTGTTCCTCGACGAGCCGTTCGAGGCCATCGACCCGGTGTCGGCCCGGACCATCCGCGGGCTGCTGGAGCGCTACACGGCCGGCGGGGCGACCGTGATCTTCTCCAGCCACGTCATGGAGCTGGTCCAGCGGCTGTGCGACCGGGTCGGGATCATGCACCTGGGCCGCCTGATCGCCGAGGGCCCGACCGACCAGGTCCGGGCCGGCCGGAGCCTGGAGGACGCCTTCGTCGAGCTGGTCGGGGCGAGCCACGCCGGTGACGAGGAGCTGGGTTGGCTGGGCACCTGGTCGGCCTGAAGCTGGCCCTGCTCCGCAACGGGCTGCGCCGCAGCAACTGGCCGCAGCAGGTCGCGCTGGCCCTCGGGGCCCTGGCCGGGCTGCCCCTGGCCTTCGGCGGGTTCCTGCTACTGGCCCTGGTCCCGCGGGCCGAGCCCGGGGCCGGGCTGCTGCTGGTCGAGATCGTGTTCCTGTTGCTGTTTCTCGGCTGGGGGCTGTTCCCACTGCTCAGCTTCGCCGGCGACGCCAGCCTGGACCCGTCCCGGCTGGCCCTGCTGCCGCTGCGGCCCCGGGAGCTGGTCACCGGGCTGTCGCTGGCCGCCTGCGTCGGGGTGGCCCCGCTGTGCACCCTGGTCGCCCTCGGCGGGGCCGTGGTCGGGTTCGGCACCCTCGGCCCCGGGGTGGTGCTGGTGGTGGCGGCGGTGCTGGTGCAGTTCGCCCTCTGCATCGTCGGGTCGCGGGCCCTGCTGACCGCCCTGTCGCGCCAGCTCCGCTCGCGCAAGGCCCGCGACCTGGTCATCGTGCTCATCGCGGTGACCGCGCTCGGCCTCAACCTGGCCCTCCAGGTCGGGGCCCGGCTGGCCGAGCGACTGGAGCGGGCCGACCTGGAGGCGCTGCGGCCGCTGGCCAGGGTGCTCGGCTGGCTGCCCACCGGCCTGGCCGCCCGGGCGCTGGTCGACGCCGGTGCCGGGCGGCTGCTGCCCGCCGTGGTCGAGCTGGCCGGGGCCGCCCTGGCCGTGGCCCTGCTCGGCTGGTGGTGGTGGCGCAGCCTGGACCGGGTGCTGACCACCGCCGAGCCGGCGGCCAGGCAGCGGTCCCGGCAGTCGCCCGGGCTGTTCCCGCGCCCGCTGCGGCGGCTGCTCCCGGCCGACCAGCGGGGCGCGGTCGCCGCCAAGGAGCTTCGGTACCTGGCCAGGCACCCGCGGCTGCGGGTCGCCTGGGTGGTCAGCTGCCTGCTGGGGCTGGCCCTGGTCGTGTTCGTGGCCGCCACCGATGGGCTGCACCAGCCCTGGGTGGTCCTCGGGTCGCTGACCATGGCCTTCCTGGCCAGCCAGAACAGCCTCAACCAGTTCGGGTTCGACGGCGCCGCCTACTGGACCCACGTGGTCGCCGGGGCCGACCCGCGGGGCGACCTGGCCGGCCGGAACCTGGCCTCGATGGTGACCGGCATGGTGACCACGACCGTCCTGGCCTTGGTCCTGGCCGTGGTCACCGGCGGCTGGCTGTACGTGCCGGTGGCGCTCTGCCTCAGCCTGGGGGTGCTGGCCCTGTCGCTGGGCGTGGCCGACGTGGTCTCGGTGCGCTTCGCCTACCCGCTGCCCGAGGACGCCAGCAACCTGTGGGCGGTCCAGGGGACCGGACAGGGCTGCCTGGTCGGGATCGTGCAGATGCTCGCCTTCGCCGCCCAGGGCATGCTCCTGCTGCCGCTGCTCGCCCTGGTGGTGGTCGGCCAGGTCCTGTGGACGCCGGCGCTGGTCCTGGTCTGCCCGCTGGCCGTCGTCTACGGCTGGTTCCTGTGGCGGGTCGGGCTCGGCCTCGGGACCGCCTGGCTCACCGGCCACCAGCCCGAGCTGCTGACCGCGCTCAGCATCCGCCGCGCCGCCTGACCCCTACCCGGCCAGCCCCACCGCGCGAGATACTGCTCGAACCGTGCTATCTCCGGCAGGAGGGAGATCGGCGATGCCGCCAGCGTCCCCGTCCACCGCCCCGCGCGAGTCCGCGCGACCCGCCAGCGGCCCCACCGGCTTCGACGCGACCTACGACATCGTGGTCGTCGGCGGAGGTGGCGCCGGGCTGCCCACGGCGCTGTTCGCCCGCTGGCTGGGCAACCGCGTGCTGGTCCTGGAGAAGGCGCCGCGGCTCGGCGGGACCGCCGCCAAGGCCGCCTTCTGGTACTGGGTGCCCAACAACCGGCCGATGCGCGAGCTCGGGCTGGAGGACCCCAGGGACGACTGCCTGCGCTACATGGCCCGCCTGGCCAGGCCGCAGCGCTACCACCCGGACGCGCCCCGCTTCGGCCTCACCGAGTGGGAGTACGCGATGTGCGAGGCCATCTACGACGGCGCCTCGGCCGCGACCGAACTGCTGGCCGAGCGCGGCGCCCTCCCCTACCGGCACTGCGCGGCCGTACCCGACTACTGGGCCGAGCTACCCGAGGACAAGGCCCCGACCGGGCGGGTGCTGCTGCCCGAGGCGGCCAGCGAGACCATGTCGGACGGGGGCGCGGTGGCCGTCAGGACCCTGAGCGCGGCCGCCGAGAGGGACGGGGTCGAGGTCAGGACCGGGCACCGGGTGCAGCGGGTCGTCCGCGACCAGGGCGGCCGGGTGATGGGGGTCGAGGCGACCACCGCCGACGGCGCCACTGTCCGGGTCGGCGCGGCCAAGGCGGTCGTGTTCGCCACCGGCGGCTTCACCCACGACCCGGAGCTGCGCCAGAACTTCCTCAGCGTGCCCGTGTACGGCGGCTGCGCGGCCGCCACCAACGAGGGCGACTTCGTCTACATCGCCGGTGCCCTCGGCGCCCAGCTGCGCAACATGAACTACGCCTGGATGTGCCCGGTCTCGCTGGAGAAGGCGGTGGCCCGCGACCCGGCCATGTCGGGGATGTTCTCGGTGGCCGGCGACTCGATGCTCTGGGTCGACAAGCGGGGCCGGCGGGTGGTCAACGAGAAGCTGGCCTACAACGAGCTCGCCCAGACGTTCTTCCGCTGGGACCCGGCCGCGGCCGAGTACCCCAACCTGGTCCTGATGGCCATCTGGGACCAGCGCAGCCAGGACCACTCGGCCAGCGACGAGTACGGCCGGCTGATCGTCCCTCCCGGCACCGACGACGCCCACGTGATCCGGGGCGCCGACCTCGCCCAGCTGGCCGCGGCCATCGACGAGCGCCTCGGCCGCTACGCCGACGTCACCGGCGGGCTGCGCCTGGCCGGCGACTTCACGGTCAGCCTCGAGGCGAGCATCGCCCGCTTCAACGAGCTGGCCGCCACCGGCAGGGACACCGACTTCGGCCGGGGCGAGCGGGCCGTGGAGCAGCTGTTCAACGGCGGCGTCAAGGAGGAGCCGGGCCGGGCCAACCCGACCATGTGGCCGCTGTCGGCGACCGGCCCCTACTACGCCGCCCTGGTCACCGGCGGGACCCTCGACACCAAGGGCGGGCCCAAGGCCACCCCCGACGGCCAGGTCCTCGACGACCAGGATCACCCGATCCCCGGCCTGTACGGGGTCGGCAACTGCGTCGCCTCGGCCTCGGGCCGGGCCTACTGGGCGGGCGGGGCCACCCTCGGCCCGATCCTGGCCCTGGCCCACCGGGCGGCCCGGGCCGCCCACGCCGAGCGGGTCGCCGAGCCGCAACCCGTCAGCTAGCCCGCCACATCGGAAAGGAGCCCGTCATGACCGACGACGACCGCAAGGCGCTGGTCGTGCAGTACCTGAAGGCGTTCGACCGGGCGGGGGTGACCGAGGACGGGGGCAGCATCCTCGACCTGTTCGCCGACGACGCCCAGGTCTACTTCCCCAAGTGGGGGGTGGCCAAGGGCCGAGAGCAGATCGGCCAGATGTTCGGCGACGTCGGCGGCACCCTCAAGGCCATCGAGCACCACTACGACGAGTTCAACTGGGTGTTCACCGGCGGCGACATGCTGGCCGTGGAGGGGACCAGCCACGGCGAGCACCAGGACGGCCCCTGGCGGGCCGGCGACCCCGAGCACGGGGCCGGCCGCTGGTGCGACGTGTTCGAGATCCGCGACGGGAAGATCCAGCGCTGCTTCATCTACCTCGACCCCGACTACGCCGGCCAGGACACCGGCCGCTACCCCTGGCTCGCCGGATCGTGACGGAGGGGTCCGGGGAACCCCAGGGGGTGCCCCGGTGAATCGGGAGGGGTCCGGGGAACCCCAGGGGGTGCCCCGGTGAATCGGGTGCCCCTGCCGCCGGCCCGGGTGGCGGTGCTCGGGCCGGGCGGGGTCGGGGGGCTGCTCGCCACCCTCCTGGCCCGGCGGGGCGACCAGGTCACCTGCCTGGCCCCGCCGGCCACCGCCGCCCGCCTGGCCGCCGGCGGCCTGGAGCTGCGCAGCCCGGCCCTGGGCGACGTCCGGGTGGCGGTCGAGGCCGCCACCCGGCTCGACCACCCGGTGGACGTGCTCTTCGTCACCGTCAAGGCGGCCCAGCTGGAGGCGGCGGTCGAGGCCGTCCCGGCCGGGACGCTCGGCCACGGCCTCGTGGTGCCGTTCCTCAACGGCATCGACCACGTGGCCTGGCTGCGCGGCCGCTACCCGCCCGACCAGGTGGTGGCCGGCACGATCCGGGTCGAGTCGACCCGGGTCGCCCCCGGCGTGATCGAGCACGCCTCGCCGTTCGCGGTGGTGGAGCTGGCCGCCGGCAAGGCGCCCCGGCGGCGGGTCGAGGAGCTGGCCGACCGGCTGGCCGAGACCGGGCTGGACGTGACCGTCCGCGACGACGAGGCCACCACCCTCTGGTCCAAGCTGGCCGTGCTGGCCCCGATCGCCCTGCTCACGACCTGGACGGCCACCCCCATCGGGGAGGCCCGGGCCGGCCACTGGGACGAGCTGGCCGCCGTGGCCCACGAGATCGTCCTGGCCGCCAGGGCCGACGGAGTCGAGCTGGACGAGGCGGCGACCGTGGCCCTGCTGGAGCGGGTCCCCGACCCGATGCGCTCCTCCATGCAGAAGGACGCCGCCGCCGGCCGCCCGATCGAGCTGGACGCCATCGGCGGGACCATCCTGCGCGCCGCCGACCGCGCCGGGACCGACGCCCCCGTCACCGCCCGCCTGGTCGCCGACCTCCGCGAACGCTACGGGTAGCCGACCGGCGCAGCTGCCGGTCGGAACCTGCCGGTCGTCGGCCGAAGGCCGACTCGGACCGGCTCACTCCCACTCGATCGTGCCCGGGGGCTTGGAGGTGACGTCGTAGGCGACCCGGTTGACGCCGGGGACCTCGCCGACGACCCGGGTGGAGATGCGCTCCAGCACCTCCCAGGGGAGGCGGGCGAAGTCGGCCGTCATGGCGTCCTGGCTGGTCACCGCCCGGAGCACGATCGGGTAGGCGTAGGTGCGGCCGTCGCCCATGACCCCGACGGTCCGCACGGCCGGCAGCACCGCGAACCACTGCCACAGCTCGCGGTCCAGCCCGGCCCGGCGGATCTCCTCGAGCACGATCCGGTCGGCCGCCGCCACGGTCTCGAGCCGCTCGGCGGTGACCTCTCCGACGATCCGCACGGCCAGGCCGGGGCCGGGGAAGGGCTGGCGCTGGACAACGTCCTCGGGCAGGCCGAGCTCGGTGCCGACCCGGCGGACCTCGTCCTTGAACAGCAGCCGCAGCGGCTCGATCAGCTCGAGGTTCATGACCTCGGGCAGCCCACCGACGTTGTGGTGGCTCTTGATGGTGGCGTTGCGCTGGCCGCCGGACTCGACCACGTCCGGGTACAGGGTGCCCTGGACCAGGTAGCGGACGTCGCCGTGCTCCTTGGCGACCTCCTCGAAGACGCGGATGAACTCGTTGCCGATGGCCTTGCGCTTGGCCTCGGGGTCGGTCACCCCGGCCAGGCGCTCCAGGAACCGGTCGCCCGCCTTGACGTGGACCAGGTTGACCTTGAAGTCGCGGCGGAAGGTCTCCTCGACCTGGGCGGCCTCGCCGTGGCGCAGCAGCCCGGTGTCGACGAACACACAGGTCAGCCTGTCCCCGACGGCCCGGTGGACGAGCAGGGCGGCCACCGAGGAGTCGACTCCGCCTGACAGGGCGCAGAGCACGTGGTCGTCGCCGACCCGGGCCCGGACGGCCGCCTCCTGCTCCTCGATGATCGAGACGCTGGTCCAGTTGGGCCGGCAGCCGGCCGCCTCGTAGAGGAAGTTCTTGAACAGGTCCAGGCCCCGCTCGGTGTGGGCGACCTCAGGGTGGAACTGGACCCCGTACAGGCCCCGCTCGGGGTCCTCGAACGCGGCCACCGGGGAGGCGCCGGTGCTGGCCACGACCCTGGAGCCGGGCGGGGCGGCGGTGACCGTGTCGCCGTGGCTCATCCACACGACCTGGTCCTCGGGCAGGTCGCCGAACAGGACGCTGCCCTCGGGCTGGGCCCGCAGGCTGGTCCGCCCGTACTCGCTGACCCCGGTCCGCTCGACCCGGCCGCCAAGGGCCCTGGCCATGGCCTGCTGGCCGTAGCAGAGCCCGAGCACCGGGATGCCCAGCTCGAGCAGGCGCGGGTCGAGGGCGGGCGCCCCCGGCTCGTAGACCGACTTGGGGCCGCCGGAGAGGATCAGGGCCTTGGCGTCATGGGCCCGGACCGTCGCCGGGTCGACGTCGCAGGCGACGACCTCGGAGAAGACGTGGCACTCGCGGACGCGGCGGGCGATGAGCTGGGCGTACTGGGCGCCGAAGTCGAGCACCAGGACGGTGTCGTGGCCGGGGGCCGGAGTCGTCATGGGCGCAGGATAACGAACTCCCGGAACCGATTGCTCGCTCGGCTAGCGCAGGAGTACCGTGGCGCCGAAAGGGGCAGCGCCGCCCCTTGGTGCCTAGACCTCGCACCACACACCGAATGCCTGGTGTGTGGTGCTTTTTGTTTCTCTGGTCAAGGAGAGCAGGGTGACAGAGCCGGAGGAGACC
The DNA here is from genome assembly GCA_030152105.1 of Actinomycetes bacterium. Next base: position 15,781 of record JASLIH010000506.1, on the reverse strand, counting down.
ACCGCCCCCGCCCCGACCCGCCGGCGGGCGCCGGGGGCCGACCCGGCGGTGCGGTCGTTCGGGTCGGCCCGGACCTGTGCCGCCGACGACTGCCAGACCCGGCTGTCGCGCTACAACCCGGACAGCTTCTGCTCGGTCCACCGGGGCTGGGACCGCCAGGTGGTCACCCGCCGCCGCCGCGGCGAGGACGACGAGGCCGGGTCCCCCTAGCCCATCCCGACGTGCTGGGAGCGCTGGAGCAGCTTGCCCTCGGTCTGGAGCGCCGGGGCGACCATGACCTCGGCCTTCTGGAACTCCTTGACCGTCTGGTAGCCGGTGGTGGCCATCGAGGTCCGCAGGCCCCCGAACAGGTTCATGCTGCCGTCGTTGACCGGGGCCGGCCCCAGCAGGATCTCCTTGAGGGTGCCGAGCGGGGTGGTCCGGACCCGGGTCCCGCGGGGCAGGTCGGGGTGGAAGGTGGCCATCCCCCAGTGGTTGCCCCGCCCGGGCGCCTCGACCGCCCTGGCCAGGGGCGAGCCGATCATCACGGCGTCGGCCCCGCAGGCGATCGCCTTGGCCACGTCCCCGCCGGTGCGCATGCCGCCGTCGGCGATCACCTGGACGTAGCGGCCCGTCTCCTCCAGGTGGCGGATGCGGGCCCCGGCCGCGTCGGCCAGGGCGGTGGCCATGGGCACGCCGATGCCCAGCACGCCGCGGGTGGTGCAGGCCGCGCCCGGCCCGACCCCGACCAGGACCCCGGCGGCCCCGGTGCGCATCAGGTGCAGGGCGGTGGCGTAGGAGGCGCAGCCGCCCACGATCACCGGCAGGTCGTAGTGGGCGATGAAGGTCTTGAGGTTGAGCGGCTCGCTACTGGAGGAGACGTGCTCGGCCGAGACCACCGTGCCCTGGATGACGAGGATGTCGAGCCCGGCCTCGAGGGCGAACTGGTGGTAGCGGGCGACCCGCTGGGGAGTGAGGGAGGCGGCCGCGACCACCCCGGCGTCCTTGATCTCCGAGACCCGCTGGCCGATCAGCTCCGGCCTGATCGGCTCGGCGTAGATCTCCTGCATCCGCTTGGTCGCCTCGGCGTCGGGGAGGCTGGCGATCTCGGCGTAGACCGGGTCGGGGTCCTCGTAGCGGGTCCAGAGGCCCTCCAGGTTGAGCACGCCCAGCCCGCCGAGGCGGCCGAGCTCGACCGCGATCCGGGGCGAGACGACCCCGTCCATGGCCGAGGCCAGCAGCGGCAGCTCGAAGTGGTAGGCGTCCAGGTCCCAGGAGATGTCGATGTCGTCGGGGTCGCGCGTCCGCCGGCTGGGCACGATCGCGATGTCGTCGAACCCGTAGGCCCGGCGGCCGCTCTTGCCGATGCCGATCTCGACCTCAGCCACCTTGGTTCCTCCCGGTAGGAGCTACCGTTTCGGGGTGCAGATAGACGAACGGACCCGTCCGCAAACGCGGAGGGCCCGGGGAAGGTGCATGCCCGAAGCTAGCAGCGGGGTTCTGTGGAGGTCAAGGACAGCCCGATCTCCCATCCGCGCTACCATGCCAGGGAAAGTTTTCGCATCAACCTGAACTTCCGAGGTGCCCGTGCCCGACCCCCTCGACCCGTTCGAGCCGCAAGACGACTCGCCCCCCGAGCCCATCGACGAAGAGGAGCGTGCCGCGCTCCTGGACGACCTGGCCGACCTGGCCGAGTTCCGATCAGTCTTGGAGCAGCGCGGCTTCCTCGGGGTGGTCATCTCCTGCCCCGACTGCGAGGAGGACCACTTCTTCGGCTGGAGCCTCCTGCGCGAGAACCTGGAGCACATCCTCCAGCACGGCGAGCCTCGGGTGCACGAGCCGGCCTTCGAGCCGGCGGTCGACCACTACGTGACCTGGGACTACGCCAAGGGGTTCGTCGACGGCCTGCTCGAGGGCGAGCACGAGCAGGTCCCCCTGCGCGACGGCTGGACCTCGCCGGCCGAGGCGGCCCGGCGCCTGCGCCGGGCCCTGGCCACCCGCGGCCTGTCCGAGGACGAGGTCGCGGCCGTGCTCAGCGAGGGCGGCCTCCCACCGGGCGACACGGCCGAACGGTAGGCGCGCTCCCCGCGGGGGCTCGGGCGCCAGGCCCTCTCAGCGCCGCTTGCGCCGGGCCAGGCGCCGGCCGGTGACCGCGGCCATGGCGGTGGTGACGCCGGCGGCCATCCCGGCGGGCAGCCAGACCAGCCACAGCCGGCGGCGCCGGCGGAAGTCCTCCACCGGCCAGCCCCGCTCGGCGGCCAGGTCGCGCAGGTGCCGGTCGGGGTTGACGGCCACCGGCCGGCCAACCCCCTCGAGCAGCGGCCGGTCGTTCACCGAGTCCGAGTAGGCGCTGCTGGCCCGCAGGTCGAACCCCTGCTCGCCGGCCAGCCGGACGACCGCGTCGAGCTTGGCCGGTCCGTGCAGCACCGGCCCGACCAGCCGGCCGGTGTAGACGCCGTCGACCAGCTCACCCTCGGTCCCGAGCCCACCGTCCATGCCCAGGTAGGCGGCGATCCCCTGGGCGAGCTCCTTGGGCGCGGCGGTGACCAGGTAGGTCTTGTCGCCGTCGGCGTGGTGGGCGTCGATCACCTTGCGCATGCCCGGGTAGATGCGGGGGCCGATCACCTCGACCACGATGTCGTGGCCGATCTGGGTCAGGTCGTCGCGCCGCTTGCCCTCGATGAAGGCCAGGGCCTGTTCGCGGGCCGCCTCCATCCCCCGCTTGCCCTCGGCCCCGGTGAGCCGGAACACCAGCTGCCCGAACGCGAACCCGGCGATGTCGCGCATGGTGTAGAACCCGTGCCGGTACAGCCCCCTGGCGAACATGTACATGCTCGAGCCGGGCAGCAGCGTCTTGTCCACGTCGAAGAACGCCGCCCTGGCCGTGCCCACCCCGGTGTCGCTGCCCTCGCCCGTCCTGGTCAGGGTCATGTTCCTGCGTCCTCCAGCGCCCGCCGGAACCAGGGCACCGTCCGCTGGACCCCTGCCTCGAGACTGACCTGCGGCTTCCACCCCAGCTCGGTCACCGCCCTGGTGATGTCGGGCCGCCGCACCTCCGGGTCGTCCACCGGCCGCGGCCGCAGCTCGATCCTCGGCTCCACCCCCGCCGCCCGGGCCACCGTCCGGGCCAGCTCGAGGATCGTCACCTCCTCCGGGTTCCCCAGGTTCACCGGCCCCACCAGGTCGCTGCCGAGCAGCCGCCAGACCCCCTCGATCAGGTCGTCCACATAGCACAACGACCGGGTCTGGCTCCCGTCCCCATGCACCGTCAGCGGTTCCCCCCGCAACGCCTGCACGGCAAAGGTGCAAAAGGCGCGTCCGTCGTCGATCCTCATGGAGGGTCCGTACGTGTTGAAGATGCGCACTATGCGCACCTGGACGTCGTGGGTGCGGTGGTAGGCCATCGCCAGGGCCTCGGCGAAGCGCTTGGCCTCGTCGTAGACGCCGCGGGGGCCGATGGGGTTGACGTGGCCCCAGTAGGTCTCGGGCTGGGGGTGGACCTGGGGGTCGCCGTAGACCTCGCTGGTGGAGGCGAGCAGGAACCGGGCCTGCTTCTCCTTGGCCAGGCCGAGAGCGTGGTGGGTGCCGAGGGCGCCGACCTTGAGGGTCTGGATCGGGTATTTGAGGTAGTCGATCGGGCTGGCCGGCGAGGCGAAGTGGAGGACGGCGTCCAGCGGGCCGGGCACGTGGATGAAATCGGTCACGTTCACGCTGAGCAGCCGGAACCGGTCGCCGACGAGGTCGTCGACGTTGCTGGCCCGGCCGGTGAGGAGGTTGTCCATGCAGATGACGTCCCAGCCCTCGGCCAGCAGCCGCCGGCACAGGTGGGACCCGAGAAAGCCGGCGCCGCCGGTGATCAGGGCTCTGGGCATGTCAGCGGCTCCCGTCGCCAGGGGCGCGGACCGGGCGGCCGACCCCGGCGACGGTGAAGCCGGCGGCCGCGAACGCCTCGGCGTCCAGGGCGTTGCGGGCGTCGACCAGGATCGGGTAGGCCATCCGGGACCGGAGGTCGGCCGGGTCGAGGTCGCTGAACTCGGCCCACTCGGTCATCACGACCAGCGCGTGGGCGCCGTCGGCGACCTCGACCGCCTTGTCGGCCAGCTCCAGGCCGGGCACCTGGCGGACGGCCAGGTCGCCGGCCACCGGGTCGAAGGCGACCACCTGGGCGCCGTCGGCCAGCAGGTCGTGGGCGACGTCGATCGAGGGCGCCTCGCGCAGGTCGTCGGTGTCGGGCTTGAAGGACAGGCCCAGCATCCCGATCCGCTTGCCGTCCAGGTGCCAGAGGGCGTCGCGGACCTTGTCGACCACGGCCCGCCTGGCGTCGTGGTTGATCTTGGCCACCTCGTTGAGGATGCCGAAGTCGACGCCCAGCTCGCGGGAGCGGTGGGCGAAGGCGGCCACGTCCTTGGGGAAGCAGCTGCCCCCGTAGCCGGCCCCGGCCTTGAGGAAGTGGACGCCGATGCGCGGGTCAAGGCCCATGCCCCTGGCGACCAGCTCGACGTCGGCCCCCGACCGCTCGCACACCCTGGCCACCGAGTTGATGAAGCTGATCTTGGTGGCCAGGAAGGCGTTGGAGGCGTGCTTGATGAGCTCGGCGGTGGCCCGGTCGGTGGCCAGGAAGGGCGCGCCCGAGCGCTCCAGGATCGGCGTGTAGAGCTCGCGGAGGGCGTCCAGGCCCCGCTCGGAGGTGGTGCCGACGACCACGCGGTCCGGGTCGAGGGTGTCGACCACGGCCGAGCCCTCGCGCAGGAACTCCGGGTTGGAGGCGACCTCCCAGTCGGCCCCTGGCCTGGCCTCGCGGGCGATGACCTGGGCGACCCGTTCGCCGGTCTGCACCGGCACGGTCGACTTCTCGCAGACGAGGCGGAACTCGCCCTCGGGCAGGTGGCGGGCGACCTCCCTGGCCACCGCCTCGACGAAGGCCAGGTTGGGGCTGCCGTCGCCCCGGCTCGGGGTGCCGACGCAGATGAAGATCACGGTCCCGTGGCCGACCGCCTCGGCCTTGTCGCCGGCGATCCGCAGCCGGCCCGCCCGGACCACCTCGCCCAGCAGCTCCTGGAGCCCCGGCTCGAAGAACCAGGAGCGGCCCTCGCGGATCAGGTCCAGCTTGCTGACGTCGTCGTCGTCGACCACCACGTCGTGGCCGACGTGGGCGAGACAGGCGGCGGTGACAAGGCCGACGTGGCCAGCGCCGATCACGGTGACACGCATGCTGGCTTGCTCCTAAGTTCGGGTGACGGAAATAGCGCCGGACGATTCTAGTGGATGCCGGCCACTCGTAACCGGAGCGACGTCCTGGTCCGGCTTGTCGCCCGATGGGACACTGCGGCCGCCATGCCGACGCACCCCGCAGTGCCGTCCCGGTTCCTCCGGGCGCTCCTTGTGCCGCTGGTCGCCCTGGTCGTCGCGGCGGGGGCGGTCCCGGCCGCGGCGCCCAAGCCGGCCCCGGGGCCGGGGAAGGAGGTTCGGGCCAGGTACGCGATCCTGGTCGACCCGGTGACCGGGGAGGTGCTCTGGGGACGCCGGAGCCGCACGCCCGCGCCGCCGGCCAGCCTGACCAAGATGCTGACCGCCCTGGCCGTCCGGGCCAGCCTCGGCCTGGACACGGTGACGGTGGCCTCGAAGGCGGCGGCCGCCCAGCCGGCCCGGCGGCTGGCCGTCAGGCGGGGCCAGAAGCTCACCGTCGAGCAGGCCCTCAAGGCCCTGATGATCGTGTCCGCCAACGACGTCGCGGTGATGCTGGCCGAGGCGGCGGGTGGGTCGGTGGCCCGCTTCGCCCGGGCCATGGACGCCGAGTCGGCGCGGCTCGGGCTGCGGGCCTCCTCCTGGCGCAACCCGAACGGCCTCGACGCCCCCGGCCACCGTTCGACCGCCTTCGACCTGGCCATCCTGGCCAGGGCCGTGCTCCAGGACCCCTGGCTGGCCCGGGTCGTCCGAAAGCGCCACGCGGCCTTCGTCTCGCCCAGCGGCCGCCGCCACAGCCTTACCGCCCGCTCCCGGTTCCTGCTCGGCTACCGGGGCGCCGTCGGGGTCAAGACCGGGTTCACCGACGACGCCGGCCACTGCCTGGCCGCCGCCGCCACCCGGGGCGGGCGGACCTTGATCGCGGTGGTCCTGCACAGCCCCGACAACGCCGCCGACGCCGGGAGGATGCTCGACTGGGGCTTCGCCCACGGCCGCTCTGCCGGGACCGGTCTGCGGCTGCCCGACCCGGTGCCGCCGTCCAGCGTTGCCGCCCTCCTCGCCCGCCCGCCCCTGGCCGTCGAGCGCCACCGCCCGGCTGTCCCCGAGGCGCTGGCCTCGGCCGGCCTGGCCAGGGTCGGGGCGGCCCCGGCGGCCAGGCCGGCCGGTTCCCGACTGGCCTGGTCGTGGCAGGACCGCCAGCGGGTTGCCACCGGCGCCGGTGCCGTCGTCGCGCTCCTGACCGCGGTCGCGCTGGCTGTCCACAGACTTCGCCAGCGGGCTTGACTCCCAGGCTTCTCTGTTCGAACATGTGTTCGAACAGAGAAGGTCCCGGAACGCACAGAGGGGAGGAGCCGGCGGATGCTGATGCGAACGAGGATCGGCCTGGACGACGCGGCCACCGTTGGGGAGCTGCTGCGTGAGATCGGCCAGGGCCGAGGCACGCCCGAGGAGCTTCGCGACGCCGCCATCTACTGGTCGGCCGCGATCGACCCGGACATGGAGTGCGCCGACCTCCAGACGATCGCCTGGCTCCTCCGCGACGCCAGCTCCCACCGCCGGGTCCCAGTCCCCGACCGCGATCGCGCCCGCTACTGGGCCGCCTACCTGGAGGGCCGGATGGCCAGCTGACACCCCAGTCAGCCGGAGGCCCCGATCAGCCGGAGGCCCCGGCGCGCCAGGCACCGACCGGTTCCCGCCCTCGAACCGGCGGCGCGCCGGGGCCCCGGCACCCCACTCCACGCCCGCGAACCGGCAGCGCAGCGGGCCCGTCCCCCTCCCCTCCCCCACTCGCGCCCGCGAACCGGCGGCGCGGCGGGCCCGGCCTCCCTCCCCTTCCCTTCCCGACGCCTTCTCGCTCTGCCTCAGCTGTTGAGGTGGTGCAGGAGGGTGCGGGTGGCGGTGGCTGGGTCGGGAGAATTGGTGATGGCGCGGACGACCACGACCCGGGTGGCGCCGGCGGCGGTGACCTGGGGCAGGTTGGTGGGGTCGATGCCCCCGATGGCGAACCAGGGCTGGGGCGGGTCGAGGGCGGCGACGGCCTCGATCAGCGGGATGCCGGTGGCGGGGCGGCCGGGTTTGGTGGCGGTCGCCCAGACGGGGCCGGCGACCAGGTAGTCCCAGGGCTCGGTGGCGGCGCGGGCGGCCTGGTCGGGGTCGTGGGTCGAGCGGCCGAGGAGGACGTCGTCGCCGAGGATGTGGCGGGCCCACTCCATCGGCAGGTCGTCCTGGCCGAGGTGGAGCACGTCGGCCTGGGCGGCCAGGGCGACGTCGGCGCGGTCGTTGACCGCGAACAGGGCACCGTGCCGGCCGGCGGTCTCGCGCAGCACGGCCGACGCCTCCAGCAGGGGGCCGGCCTCGGCCTGCTTGTCGCGGAGCTGGATCAGGTCCACGCCCGCGCCCAGGACGGCGTCCGCGAACTCGGCCAGGTCGGGCCGGATGGGCGTGCACACATAGAGCCGGGAAGCCGCCAACCGCTCCCGCCGCTCCGCCCCCCCTCTCACTTCCCCGGCTCGGCGGGCTGCCGGGGCTCACCGTCGTTGTCGCGGGTGCCCTCGGCGGGGCGGTCCGAGAGGTCGGGCACGCCTTCGGTTGGGGTGGAGGCTTCGGCGTAGAGGCGGCGGGGGATGCGACCGGCGCGGTGGGCGAGCCGGCCGGCCTCGACGGCCTTGCGCATGGCCTCGGCCATCAGGGCCGGCTCCTGGGCGCGGGTGACGGCGCTGGCCAGCAGGACGGCGTCGCAGCCGAGCTCCATGGCCACGGCCGCGTCCGAGGCGGTGCCGACCCCGGCGTCGAGGATCACCGGAACGGTCGCCTGCTCGACGATGATGCGCAGGTTGTAAGGGTTGGTGATGCCCATCCCGGACCCGATCGGCGACCCCAGCGGCATGACCGCGGCGCAGCCCAGCTCGGCCAGGTGCCGGGCCAGGACCGGGTCGTCGTTGGTGTAGGCGAGCACGGTGAAGCCGTCGTCGACCAGGGTCTCGGCCGCGTCGCGGAGCTCGACCACGTCCGGGAGCAGGGTCCGGTCGTCACCGATGACCTCGAGCTTGATCCAGTCGGTGTCGAAGGCCTCGCGGGCCAGCTTGGCCGTGCGGACGGCGTCGCGGGCGGTGAAGCAGCCTGCGGTGTTGGGCAGCAGGCGGCACCCGACCCGCCGCAGCACGTCCAGGATCGAGCCTCTGGCCTGCGGGCTGGTCCGGCGCAGGGCCACGGTGGTCAGCTCGGTCCCCGAGGCGGCCAGGGCCTGCTCAAGCGCCTCGAGGCTGGCCGCCCCACCGGTCCCCATGACCAGCCGGGAGGTGAGCGCCTGACCGGCGAGCATGAAGGGGTCGTCCATCTCAACCTCCCTGGGAGGCGCCGAGCACCTCGAGGCGGTCGTTGTCGGCGAGGGCGGTGGTGGGCCAGGCGCTGCGGGGAACGACCTCGCCGTTGACGGCGACGGCGATGCCGGGCCCGCCGGGCGGGTGGCCGAGCCGGGTCAGGAGGCCGGCCACGGTCAGGCCGGGGTTCACCTCGGCCGGCTGGCCGTTGACGATGACGGTCACGACATCCTCCTCCCCGGCGCGGTTGGCACGCCGCCAGTGAACCGGCCCGGGGCGAACGGGGCGATCATCTCGGGGACCCTGCCGGTGACCAGCAGCTCGGCGATCGCGTCGGCTGTGACCGGGGTGAGCAGGATGCCGTTGCGGTAGTGGCCGGTGGCCACGACCAGCCCGTCCGGGCCGGCCGGGCCGAGCATGGGCGCGTTGTCGGGCGACCCGGGCCGCAGGCCGACCACCGTCTCGGCCAGCTCCAGCTCGGCCACGTCGGGCAGCAGCTCCAGCGCGGCCCGGAGCAGGTCGGCGACGGCACCGGCGGTCACCGTGGTGTCGAACCCCTGCTCCTCGATGGTCGCCCCCACCACGACTCGCCCGTCGGTCCGCGGCACAACATAGACCTCCAGCCCGCGCACGTTGCGCGAGCACAGCGGCTGGTCGGCCGGCCCCCGCAGGTACAGTAGCTGCCCCTTCACCGGCCGCACCGGCGGCAGCACCTCAGCGGCCAGCCCGCGGAGGCCTCCGCTCCAGCACCCGGCGGCCAGCACCACCACCCCGGCGGCGAGGGTCTCTCCGTCGGCCCGGGAAGGGACGGGGCCACCGCCGGCGAGGAGCTCCCCGTCGGCCCGGGAGGGGACGGGCCCACCGCTGGCGAGGAGCACCCCGGTGACCCGGCCGGCCTCGACCGCCAGCTCGGCGACCCGGGCCCTCACCATGCGGACCCCGGCGCGCTGGCAGGCGGCCAGGAGGGCCTCGACCAGGGCGCGGTTGTCGACCTGGTGGTCGCCGGCGGCGAGAATGCCGCCGCGGATGCTCGGGGCGAGGCCGGGCTCGAGCTGGCGGCACTCGCGGCTGCGGAGGCGCTCGACCTCCAGGCCGCAGCGGAGCTGGAACTGGTAGAGGTCCTCGAGGGCGGCGTTGTCGTCGGCGTCCCTGGCCACGGCCAGGGTGCCGCCGGGGCGGTAGCCGACCGGGAGGCCGCTGGCCTCCTCGACCTCGGCGGCGAAGGCGGGCCAGCGGGCGGCGGCGGCCAGGTTGAGGCTGAGCAGGGGGCGCTCGCCGTAGTGGACCTCGGTGACCGGGGCCAGCATGCCGGCGGCGGCCCAGGACGCGCCCCGTCCGGGGGCCTCGTCGACGACCGTGACGGCCATCCCGGCCAGCGCCGCCCGCCAGGCGATGCCGAGGCCGATGACCCCGCCCCCGACCACGACGGCGTCGGGAGAAGGCTGGTGGGTCATTGTCCCGATCCCTCCCTCCGCCGGCATTATCCGGTGCAGGTTCCGACGGTCGGCGGCCCCGTAGCCGCCCTCTCAGCCCGGTTGGCCCGGGCTCCCGTGTACGGGTTTCAGCGTACTCTTCGACCCGGTACGCGACAGGAGGGAGCGATGGCGGAGGCCGACGACACCCAGCGTCTGCGCGAGCTCCGCCAGGTCGTCTACCGGGAGTTCGTGGAGGAGGGCCGCCCGCCGACCGCGTCCGAGGCCGCCCGCCGTCTCCAGATCGGGATCGAGGAGGTCCTGGCCGGCTGGGGGCGGCTGCACGACGAGCACGTGCTGGTCCTGGACGCCGACCGGGTCGGGATCCGCATGGCCCATCCCTTCTCGGCCCGGCAGATGCATTTCGTGGTCGCCTCGGCCGAGCAGAAGTGGTGGGGCGGGTGCGCCTGGGACTCGTTCGGGATCATGGCCGCGCTCGACCGGCGGGTCCTGGTGGCCACCACCTGCCTCGGCTGCGGGCGTCCGCTGGCCGTGCTGGCCGACCCCGGGGCGCCGCCCGCCGACCCGTACGTCACCCACTTCCTGGTCCCGGCGGCCCGCTGGTGGGACGACGTGGTCGGGACCTGCTCGACCATCCGCCTGGCCTGCGGGCCCGAGCACGTCGAGCGGTGGGCGGCGGGCGAGGGAGCGCGGGTCGGGGCGGTGGTGGACCTACCCACGATGTGGCGGCTGGGCAAGGTCTGGTACGGGGACCGGCTGCACGACGACCACCGTCGGCGCACGCCCGAGGAGGCGGCCGCCGTCTTCGCCGAGCACGGGCTGACGGGCCCGTTCTGGGACCTGGCCGACCCGGGCCCGGCCCCCGGCCCGCCGGCCCGTTAGCCAGGGGCGACCTCGTCGGAGGGACCCAGGCCGGCGGCATGCAGGGCGGCACCCAGGTCGGGGTGGCGGGCGAAGGCGGCCACCCGGCCGTCGCGGACGACCAGCACCGACCCGACCTCCTGGCCCTCGACCACCTCGCCGGTGGCGGCCGTGCGCCACTCGGCCAGCTGGTCGACCACGACAGTGTCGCCTCGGACGAAGTACCGCCTGGCCTCCAGGTGGAGGCCGGCCTGGCCGGCCTGGCGGTCCATCCAGGCCCGCAGCAGGTCGGTGCCGCGGCCGACCCCGCGCGGTCCCGCGACCTCGACGTCGTCGTGGGCCAGGGCCACCAGCCGCTCGGTGTCGCGGGCGTTCATCGCCTCGTGCCAGGCACGGACGACGGGCAGGACCGGAGCTTCGGACATGGGACGAGGGTAGCGAAGGTTGTGCCGGAAGCTGCGGAAATGCGAGGCCCCGGCCAGATCGGCCGGGGCCCGCGCGTTGTTCGGGTGGAGCTGGCTACATGCCCATGCCGTGGGGGTGGCCGTGGCCACCGGCGGCGCCGGCCTCCTCCTTCTCCTCCGGCTTGTCCACGACCAGGGTCTCGGTCGTGAGCAGCAGCGAGGCGATGGAGACGGCGTTCTGGACGGCGGAGCGGGTCACCTTGGCCGGGTCGACCACGCCGGCCTTGAACAGGTCGACGTACTCGCCGGTGGAGGCGTCCAGCCCGTGGTTGTCGGCCAGCTCGCGCACCTTGGAGATGGCCACCGCGCCCTCGAGCCCGGCGTTGGCGGCGATCCAGTACAGCGGCAGCTCGAGCGCCTTGCGCACGATCGCCGCCCCGGTCGCCTCGTCGCCCTCCAGGTCCAGCTTGTCGAGCGCGCCCTGGGCGCGGATCAGGGCCACGCCGCCGCCGGCGACGATGCCCTCCTCGACCGCGGCCCGGGTCGCCGACAAGGCGTCCTCGATGCGGTGCTTCTTCTCCTTGAGCTCGACCTCGGTGGCCGCGCCGACCTTGATCACGCCCACGCCCCCGGCCAGCTTGGCCAGCCGCTCCTGGAGCTTCTCGCGGTCCCAGTCCGAGTCGGTCCGCTCGATCTCCTGCTTGATCTGACCGATGCGGCCCTTGATGTCCTCGGTCGACCCGGCACCCTCGACAATGGTGGTGTTGTCCTTGGTGACGGTGATCCGGCGGGCCCGGCCGAGCAGGTCGAGCGTGGCGTTCTCGAGCTTGAGCCCGACCTCCTCGCTGATGACCTGGCCGCCGGTCAGGGTGGCGATGTCGGCCAGCATGGCCTTGCGGCGGTCGCCGAACCCCGGCGCCTTGACGGCGGCGCTGCGGAAGGTGCCGCGGATCTTGTTGACGACCAGGGTGGCCAGGGCCTCCCCGTCGACGTCCTCGGCGATCACGATCAGCGCCTTGCCGCTCTGCACGACCTTCTCGAGCACCGGCAGCAGCTGCTGGGCCGAGGAGATCTTGGAGTTGGCGATCAGGATGTAGGGGTCCTCCAGCACCGCCTCCATGCGGTCCTGGTCGGTGACGAAGTAGGGCGAGATGTAGCCCTTGTCGAACTGCATGCCCTCGGTGAACTCGAGCTCCATCCCGAAGGTCTGCGACTCGTCGACGGTGATGACCCCGTCCTTGCCGACCTTGTCCATCGCCTCGGCGATGGTCTGGCCGATCTCGGCGTCCTGGGCCGAGATGGCCGCCACCGAGGCGATCTCGTCCTGGTTCTCGACCTCGCGGGCCTGGTTGCGGATCGCCTCGGCGACCGCCTCGACGGCCCGCTCCATGCCCCGCTTGAGGCCCATCGGGTTGGCCCCGGCGGCCACCATGCGCAGGCCCTCGTGAACCAGGGCCTGGGCGAGCACGGTGGCGGTGGTGGTGCCGTCACCAGCCACGTCGTTGGTCTTGGTCGCGACCTCCTTGGCCAGCTGGGCACCGAGGTTCTCGTAGTTGTTCTCGAGCTCGATCTCCTTGGCGATGGTCACGCCGTCATTGGTGATGGTGGGGGCGCCCCACTTCTTGTCGAGCACGACGTTGCGGCCCTTGGGGCCGAGGGTGACGCGGACCACGTTGGCCAGCTTGTCGACCCCGGCCTCGAGAGAGCGACGCGCGTCGACGTCGAACAGCAGTTGCTTTGGCATGGCTTCGCGCTACCTCGGTTACTTGTTGACGATCGCCAGGACGTCGCGGGCGGAGAGGATCAGCAACTCGTCCCCGGCCAGCTTGACCTCGGTGCCGCCATACTTGGAGTAGATGACCTTGTCGCCGACCTTGACGTCGAGCGGGACGCGGTTGCCGTCCTCGAAACGGCCGGGGCCGACGGCCAGGACCTCGCCCTCCTGGGGCTTCTCCTTGGCGGTGTCGGGGATGACCAGACCGGACGCGGTCATCTCCTCGCCCTCGCTCGGCTTGACAACGATGCGGTCTTCGAGCGGCTGCAGGCTGACGCCCATCCTTCCTCCTCGTGCGTGGTGGCCCGACCCTGCGGGCCGGCCTGAAGGGATACACGTTCGGCGCGGATGTTAGCACTCGGCTTCTGTGAGTGCTAACAGCATCCTAGGAACCCGGACCCGCCCCCGTCAACCGGGCAGGAGCTCGCGGGCCAGGGCGGCCGCGAGCCAGTCGCGAAAGCGCTCCGGCGACCATCCCAGCCGCAGCACCAGCAGGTCATGCACGGCCAGGGAGTTGAGCGTCCAGAGCAGGTCGCGGGCCTCCTCGGCCGACAGGCCGGGCCGCAGCGCCCCCCGGTCGGCAAGCATCCCGGCGAAGCGGCCCATCCCGGCGAGCCGCTCGTCCTCCAGCTGGGTCCAGACCTCGGCCAGCTCTGGGTCGGCGGCGCCGGCGCCGATCAGGACCCGGAGCAGCGGCCCGGCGCGGGCCTGGATCCCGGGCTGGGTGGCGGCGTAGAGCTCGAGCTGGCGGTGGGGATCGGTCTCGGCGATCAGCGCCCTGATCGCCGGCCGCCGCTCGACCGGCACCGTCGCCCGGTCGGCGCCCCCGGCGACGGCGGCCCGGACCACGGCCTTGAACAGCTCGGCCTTGCTGCCGTAGGCCCGGTAGAGGGTCTCGACGACCACGCCGGCCGCCTTGGCGATGGCGGCCAGCGTCGTCCCGGCGTAGCCGCGCTCCAGGAACAGGTCGTGGGCGGCGGCCAGGATGTCCTGGCGGGTCCTGGCCGCCTGGGCCTGCCGGCGGGTGGAGTCGTAGCGGCGGCGGGGCTTGACGTCATCAGACATTCAGTAGCATCCTATTCACATCAATCCAGTGTAGTTCTCTCCAATCTAGCAGGGAGGGCCCCATGCCGGAGGACATCGAGGACATCAAGGCCGTCGCGCGCCGGTCCCTGGAGGAGAGCTTCGCCAGCGGCGACGTCGAGGGGTTCCTGGCCACGGTGCACCCCGACTGCGTCAACCACGAGGCCCCCGAAGGCGCCGACCAGGGGCCGGACGGCATGGTCCGGACCATGCTCTGGCTGAAGGGGGCGTTCTCGGACCGCCGCTACGAGATCCACCAGGTCGTCGGCGAGGGCGACACCGTGGTCGTCCACTGCACCTTCCACGGGCGGCACACCGGGGACTTCATGGGCATCGCCCCGACCAACCGCCCCTTCGCCTTCCGCCAGGTCCACATCGTCCGCTTCAAGGACGGCAAGGGCATCGAGCACTGGGCGGTCCGCGACGACCTCGGCCTGCTGCGGCAGCTGGGAGCCGCCTAGCGTCGGCGCTTGGCCCGCCGGGGGGCCCGGCGGCCGAAGCCGGGGACGATGTGGAGGTTGGGGTCGGCGCCGACGTCCAGGGGGGTGTGCTCGCCCCGTTCCAGGGCGAAGCTGCCGGCGCAGGCCACCATGGCGCCGTTGTCGGTGCACAGGGCCGGGGAGGGGATCAGCAGGCGCAGGCCGAGGCGGTCGGCCTCGGCGGCCAGGCGGGCCCGCAGGCGGGAGTTGGCGGCCACGCCCCCGCCGAGCAGGACCGTGTCCAGGCCCTCGCGCTTGGCCACGCCGACGACCTTGCTGATCTGCACGTCGACCACCGCTTCCTGGAACGAGGCGGCGACGTCGGCCACGTTGACCTCGGGCCCGGCCGCCCGGACGTGGCGGAGCACGGCCGTCTTGAGGCCGGAGAAGGAGAAGTCGTCGGACCCGTCGTCCAGCAGGGCCCTTGGGAACCGGACGGCGGCCGGGTCGCCCTCGCGGGCCAGACGGTCCACCACCGGCCCGCCCGGGTAGCCGAGGCCGAGGACTCTGGCCACCTTGTCGTAGGCCTCGCCGGCGGCGTCGTCGATCGTCTGGCCGAGGCCCCGGAAGGTCCCGTCCTCGTCCATGGCGAGCAGGCTGGTGTGGCCGCCGGAGACCACGAACACCACCGCCGGCAGGGGCAGGGTCCCGTGGTCGAGCACGTTGGCGTAGACGTGGGCGACCAGGTGGTTGACCCCGAGCAGCGGGCGGTCGAGGGCCAGCGCGTAGGCCTTGGCCGCCGCCACCCCGACCAGCAGCGACCCGGCCAGGCCGGGCCCGATGGTGACCGCGACCCCGTCCACGTCCGACAGCCGCGCCCCGCCGAGGGCGCAGGCCTGCTCGACCGCCGGGTGGAGCAGGTCGACGTGGGCCCGCGAGGCGACCTCGGGGACCACCCCGCCGTAGCGGGCGTGGAGGGTCTGCTGGTCGGCGAGCACGTTGGAGCGGACCCGGCGGCCGTTCTCGACCAGGGCCACGCCGGTCTCGTCACACGAGGTCTCGATCCCGAGCACCAGCACCGCTACAGCTCCCGGGGGGCGGGGATGCGCGCGGCCAGCCCGGCCAGCCGCTCGGCGTAGGCCGGGGTCTGGAGGCCCTCGGCCCACATGATCAGGGCGTCCTCGCCGGTCTCGGCGTAGTAGTTCTTGCGGATCCCGACCGGGGCGAAGCCGAACTGGTGGTACAGGCCCTGGGCGGCGTGGTTGGCCACCCGGACCTCGAGCGTGCAGGCGGTCGCGCCCCGGCGCCTGGCCTCGGTGACCAG
>JASLIH010000423.1 GCA_030152105.1 Actinomycetes bacterium | reverse complement strand
GGCCCTGGCGGCCGTGCTGGTGGTCGCGGCCAGCGACGGCCGGGCGGGCGTCCGCGACCTGGCCCGCCGCAGCCGGCGCTGGCATGTCGGCGTGCGCTGGTACCTGCTGGCGGTGCTCGGCCTCCCGGTCGTGGTCCTGGCCGGCGCCATCGCGCTCTTCGGGACGGCGGCCCTTGCGGCGCTGGCCGGCGACTGGCACCTACTGTTCACCAGGGTCCTGCCGATCCTGCTGCTCCAGCTCGCCCTGTTCCAGCTGGCCGAGGAGGTCGGCTGGATGGGGTTTCTGCAGGCGAGGCTGCAGGACCGCCACGGTCCCCTGAAGGCCAGCCTGCTGGTCACGGTCCCGTTCGCGCTGTGGCACCTGCCCGACCTGTTCGCCCAGCTCGGCCTGGCCACGGCGCTGATCCTCCTGCCCATCCTGGCCGCCGCCCACCTCTGCGCCCGGGTCGTGCTCGGGTGGCTCTACAACGCCACCGGCGCCAGCGTGCTGCTGGTGGCGGTGCTCCATGCCAGCTTCGACACCACCGTCAACCGCGTGGGCCTATTCATTCCTGGGCCCGACGGGACGGCGCTGGTGCTCGCCACCGGCGCCTTCCTCCTGGCCGCGGTGGGACTCGTCGTGGCCACCAGAGGACGGCTGGCCTACGAGAAGAAAGGACCATGACCATGTACGTGACGCTCTTCGGCGACCGGCGAGGGACCCTGCCGGCCGGCTGGGCCAACGAGACCGTCGTCGCCCTGCTAGGGGACGCCAAGATCGACGCCACCGGAGCGATGCCCCAGGGGGCCAGGATGACCTTCCTCGGCCTGGCCGGGGACGCGATCGTCGTCGTCCCGCCCGGCAGCCGCGTCACCGGTGGCGGGCTCAGCGTGTTCGGGGACCGCAAGGTCGAGGTCACCCCAGGCGACGGGCCAGAGATCCGCATCGACGGCTACAGCCTGTTCGGCGACGTCAAGATCAGCGACCAGCCGCCCGCCTGACCCGGCCGGCCGGCACGACAGTCAGAGGAGGGGCCGATGCCAACTTCCCGGGCCACCCAGCACCCACACGGCCTGCGACGCACCGTCCTGACCGCCGTGGTCGCCGGCCTGCTCGCCTCGCTACTGGCCGCGCCGGCCGAGACTGCCGCGTCGCCGGTCCCCGCCAGCCCACCGGTCCCGTGGCTGGACTGGGCTGCCTGCGGCGACGGACTGGAGTGCACCACCGCCCGGGTCCCGCTCGACTACGACCGGCCGTCCGGGCCGACGATCACCCTTGCCCTGATCCGGCTCCCGGCCAGCGATCCCGGCCGGCGGATCGGCTCGATCTTCCTCAACCCTGGCGGGCCGGGGAAGTCCGGCGTCGACGCCGTCCGCCAGGGAGGACGCTCGCTGTTCTCGGCCGAGGTGCGGGCCCGATTCGACCTAGTCGGCCTCGACCCGCGCGGCATCGGCGCCAGCACCCCGCTGCGCTGCTTCAACACCCTGGACCAGGCCTTGGGCGTCCTGCCGCCGTTCCCCTTCCCGGTGACGGCCGCCGAGGAACGCCTCTGGGTGGACGCCGACCGGACCTTCGCCCGGGCCTGTGCCGGACGTGGCGGTCCCATCCTCGACCACATGGCCACCGCCGACGTCGCCCGCGACCTTGACCTGCTGCGCCAGGCTGTCGGGGATCGGCAGCTCACCTACGTCGGCTTGTCGTACGGCGCCTACCTGGGGGCGACCTACGCCAACCTGTTCCCGGCCAAGGTCCGCGCCCTGGTGCTCGACGGCGTCCCCGACCCGGTCGCCTGGGCGACCGGCCGAGGCGACCAGGCCGCCACCCAACCGCTGTTCAACCGGGTGGGGAGCGCCGAGGGCGCCTCCGCCACCCTGGGGGAGTTCTTCCGCCTCTGCGACCAGGGCGGCCCCGCCTGCGCGTTCTCCCAGGGCGACCCCAGGCGCCGCTACCAGGCCCTGGCCCGGCGCCTCGTGGCCAATCCCGTCCAGACCCCCGACGGCCCGGTCGGCTACGCCGACCTGGTCTACGCCACCCTGCTGGCCTTGCAGGACCCGGCGGCGTGGCCGGAGCTAGCCCAGCGGCTCCAGCAGCTCGACAGCCTGACCCGCCAGCCGACGGCGGCGGCCACCCGGCTCGGAACGTCCCAGCCCGACTACTCCAACGTCCTTGAGGGTCCGGCCGGCGTGGCCTGCTCCGACAGCGACAACCCGGACCAGGTCGGCGCCTGGCAGCGGGCCGCGGACGCCGCCGACCGCACCGCACCCTACTTCGGCCGCTACTGGACCTGGTTCTCCAGCATCTGCCAGCCATGGCCCGGACACGACCCCGACCGCTACACCGGCCCCTGGACCGCGCAGACCGTCAACCCGGTCCTGGTCGTCGGCAACCGATTCGACCCAGCCACCCCCTACCAGGGGGCGGTCAGCCTGGCCCGCATCCTCCCACGATCCCGCCTGCTCACCCTGAACGGCTGGGGCCACACCTCAGAAGGCAAATCCTCCTGCATCGACGCACACACAGCCCGGTACCTACTCACCACCCAGGTGCCGCAACCCGGCACCGTCTGCCAGCCCGACCTCGTGCCGTTCGCCCACCCGTCGGCCCAGACGGCCGGCAGCCCAACCAAGCCCGCGAGGAGCTGACCATGCGGCGGGGCGCGCCGGCCCTGCCCGCGGCGCGCTGGGGTGACGCGGCTGGCCCGGGACGGCCGCGCTCCGGTCGCGGGATCGCGCCGGGCCGGGAACCGTACAGCCTCATGGGCGGCCACATTGGCCAGGCGTTGCCGTAACACCCGCCGCCTTCATCGCTTGCTCAGCTGGTCATTCCGGCGTTCATTCCAACAGGCCCCACTGGACCGAACCACACTGCACTGGCCGGAACCTCGGCCCGACCTGACCTGGCTAGACCCTACGGGACTGTAGAGAACAGAAGGTCGAACGAGCCACCGAACGCGCCACCAGCGACCGCAATCAGGGTCGGGAGCGGCAGGCCGAACGAGGCGGCGACGTCAACGAAGCACCGCCTTTCTAGCCGCGAGGGAATCCTCCCATGGCGCTCTGGGGATCCCCGGAGCGCCATGGCGTCGGTGGCTTGTGTGAATCGCAGCCATACGGCTCGCGCACAGCGTGGGCTGTCTAATCGGCAGCTGGATGGTTGCGGCGGAACCCGTGGGTCAGCGGCCTGGTTCGTAGAGGCCGAAAACGAGGTCAGGACGAATACTGATACCGCCGCGGGTTCCGGATCGCGATCACGAAGTCCTTGGGCATGTCGTCCCCCGGCTCGAGGAACGCGAGCAACGCGTTCGGCGGATCGATCTGGACGAGTTCTCCCCTTCGTCCCACATCTCCACGAACATTCGGACGTCACGTGGCCAGAACGCGCTGCGGGCGATCAGCTCACAACAGCCTCGCCGGGCATCGCCTCGGCCGGTGGTGCCGCCTGCGCACCTGCGGCTGCGTGACGGGCGATCAGCTTGCCGAGCTCCCACAGGATGAACAGCACCAGGGCGGGAAGGGCGCCGCCGATCAGCCACTGCCGGCCGGTGAGAGCCTGGGTACTCAGCAGCGACGTCAGCAAGCCGCCTCGGGATATCAGGATCGCAAGGACGACCTCGACTAGAATAGTGACGTTCACGACGTTGTTGTCGAACGTCTCCATGCGGAGGATCGACCCCGTCTCGTCGCGGGATTCGAACGCTGCGATCACGAGCATCAGCGAGAAGGCCACCAGTCCCATCGTGCTCCCGATCGCGATGTTGCCGTAGTGGTCCCGCCCGAACACGATCACGAGGTTGATCGCGGCGGACATGAAGACGCCGGCCAGCCCCACGGTCGTGAGTACGGCACGGGACATGATGGAGGCCGAGCGGGGGCGCGGCTTGCGCTTCATGAGCCCCGGAGTCGCCTTATCCAGGCCCAGCGCGATGCCGACG